>NZ_JBLZFZ010000060.1:0-42789 GCF_050753385.1 Pantanalinema rosaneae CENA516 | reverse complement strand
TGCTGCCACTCCTGGCGCGACTCAAGCCATGTTGAGTAGGGGAGCGGTGCCAGTGTATCCAGAAGTTAATCAGGAGCAGGAGGAATCGGAAGACCAAGACCAGGAATCAGAAGTTGGGCAGGAGTTAGCAGACAGCAGACAGCAGACAGCAGACAGTTCCATCATTCTGCCAATTATCAGTTTGGAACCGGAACCCGTCAGCCGTTGGGCGAAGGTCACTACTGGGGCAGGAGACACCCGAGTGGCGGGACTGCAAATGTTCCTGAATCAACTCGCCCCCCAGCCGGATGCCTCTGCCCAACCCAACCCACTAACTCCAGAACAGCGAGTACAACAGTTTTGTGCCACCGCATCGATTACAGCCCAAAAGTTAGCGGGATTGATGGCAGCTGTACCAGTCAGCGTACCTATCGCCCATCTCATCCAACAAACGCTCTTACCGCAATCTCAGCAAGTTCATCTAGCAGAAGTGTTTATGGGAGGATTGCTGGATGCTAACCAGCCCAACCAGCCTCAGCAACCCACGCAGTATTACTTTCCAGAACCAGTTAGGGAGAAGTTGATTGATGCTGTCCCCATCTCTAAAACCACTCAGGTACTTGATATAGTTTCCGCCTATATTTCTGAGCGGTTGGGGTTAGGGATCAAAAGTTTTGCAGCCCTAATTGCCGACTGCCGTCAACTAGAGCCACACCAACAACAGACCATCCAACCCTTTGCCGAAATTGGACTCAGCACCTTACGTCGCTTGGGAGGAGATTACCGTAGAAGCGCCGAGCAACTAGCTACCTATCTCAATCCACCACCAGAGCCAACGCCCAAAAATTGGCCACCATTGCAGGAGCACTGCTACCAGGTGGCAACGGTTGAGGTGGAACCCTTACAGCGATTTGAGTTTGAGACAGCAACGATTCAGCAGCAACAACCACCTCCTAAGCCGCGTTCATCACAGCGTCAGTCCTCATCCCAACCAGAATGGGTGATTACCAAGTCACCTGGCTATGGCTGGCAACGGCTAGAAGACTTGGGGAATGGTGTGCAACTGGAACTAGTGGAAATTATAGGCGGCAGGTTCCAGATGGGCTCGCCGGAAGATGAACCAGAACGGTACGACTATGAGAATCCACAGCATGAAGTGACCCTGCATGATTTCTTAATCGGCAAGTACCCAGTGACACAAGCTCAGTGGCGGGCAGTGGCAAGCTTACCGCAGGAGAATCGGCAGCTTAACCCTGACCCAGCTAATTTCAACAGGAAGAACCATCCGGTAGAGCAAGTGTCGTGGGAGGATGCGGTGGAGTTCTGCGCCCGCTTGTCTACGAAAACAGGACGGGAGTACGGTTTACCAACAGAAGCCGAATGGGAGTACGCCTGCCGGGCAGGTAGTACAACGCCGTTCCATTTTGGGGAGATGATTACCCCTGATTTGGCAAATTACGATGGGGACTCTACCTATAACAATGGGCCGGAAGGAGTGAATCGCGGCGAAACCACAGAGGTCGGTAGTTTCCCTGCCAATGCCTGGGGATTATACGATATGCACGGTAATGTCTGGGAATGGTGTGCCGATGACTGGCACCAGAATTATGTGGATAAACCGGACGCCTTAAAAGAGAACGGCAATCAGCCCTGGTTGCTGGCTGAACCACTTGCAGAACAAGACACTGCGCGGTCGTTGCGGGGCGGTTCCTGGTACGTCAATCCGAGGAATTGTCGGTCTGCGGTTCGCAGCTACGGTCATCCGGGCGTGCGCGGCTTCAACCTTGGGTTTCGGGTTGTGTGTCGTGCCGCGAGGACTCTGGCGTAGCCCTTTGCCCTACTTGTCCTTTTGCCTTCTGCCCTCTTTTGTTTACTCTCTGCTCTTGGCGCGTAGCGCCTCCAAAATTTTTTTCACAGATCGCCCGATCGCAAACTTTTATCAAAAACCTGGACATTCCTCCAGCTTTTGCCGCAAACTGATGAACCTTGAAATGTTCGTCAACTGATTTATGAGTGAGTTGCCTATTATTCAGCGCACCTATGACCTGATTCGTTGGTATGTCCCCATCCTGAACCGCTTACCTCGACATCACCGCTTTTTGCTCGGCGATCGCATCATTACTGGGCTCTATGACTTGCTCGATAACCTGATTCGAGCCCGGTATGAATCGAATAAATTGCCCCGACTGGAATCCCTCAACAGCCAATTGGATATTCTGCGGCATCAGACCCGCCTCCTGCTGGATTTTGAATTGGTATCCGTCGATCGCTACGAATATGCTGGGGAATTTATCAACACGATCGGGAGTGAGCTAGGAGGTTGGATTAAGCAACAAAAAGGACGGAAGCAGTAGGAGTCATCAGGCGGCAACATTGAGCGGTCAGGAGGTGAGCATTTGAAACGGTATGGCAATCTCTGGTCACAGGTTACAGCGTTCTCCAACCTTTTAGAAGCGGCTAACAAAGCCCAGAAAGGCAAACGTTATCGAGATACTACGCTCACCTTTAATTACAACCGGGAAGCCGAACTGCTTGACCTGCAAGCCTCCCTATTGGCTAAAACCTATTGCCCTGGTGCTTATCGCACTTTTGAGATTGTTGAGCCTAAGCGGCGGCTGATTTCGGCAGCCCCCTACCGCGATCGTGTCGTTCACCATGCCCTATGCAATATCATTGTGCCCCTGGTAGACCGCAGTTTTATTTACGATTCCTACGCCAATCGCATTGGCAAAGGGAGTCATCGTGCCCTCGATCGCTTCATTCGTTTCGCCCGCTCCAGCCGCTTTGTGTTGCAATGCGATCTACAAAAATACTTTCCTAGTATCGATCACGAAATTCTTAAGGCAATCATTCGGCGTAAAATCAAATGCCAGGACACCCTCTGGTTAATCGATACCATCATCAATAACAGTAACGAGCAACCACCAGCTATATTCCATTTTCCTGGCGATGAGTTGCTCAGTCCCCTCGAGCGGCGGCGTGGCTTACCGATCGGCAACCTCACCAGCCAGTTCTTTGCCAACTGGTATCTCAACTCCTTAGATCAGTTTGTTAAGAATACACTCCGGGTCAAGCGGTATGTGCGGTATGTAGACGACTTTGCCTTGTTTTCTGACGATCGAGGATTCTTGCATGAGGCAAGGCAGGCGATCGAGGAAAATTTGGCCACGGTTCGCCTCAAAATTCATCCGATTAAGAGCCAGTTGTTCGAGACCCAACATGGCGCAAACTTTTTAGGCTTCCGTGTTCTCCCCGTTGGGGATACTTTCCCCAGGCAAGTTTGTGTTCGGGTTCGCACCGAAAATCTCCGACGGGCACGACGACGGCTGCGCCGACAGCAAACAGCGTATAAGCTGGGGCAGCGATCGCTAACCGAACTGCGCCAATCTCTACAAGCATGGGAAGCACACCTCAAACATGGCGACACCTGGCAACTCCGCCAACAGATATTCACCTCACTTGATTTGACAAGGGGGTGAAGACGGGACAGGCACTTCCGGTCGTTGCGGGGCGGTTCCTGGAACAACAATCCGAGGAATTGTCGGTCTGCGATTCGCAACAACAATCATCCGGGCGAGCGCAACAACAACAATGGGTTTCGGGTTGTGTGTCGTGCCGCGAGCACTCTTCTGTACCAGGGCTGGCAGATGGGAATCTGCTGGGTGAGTCGAAGAAGAGTCCAGCCCTGTTCCGGTGATGTCGGTGACGGCATCCAAAAATCAACCCGGTCGGTCAGCTTAGTAAGCCATGCTGAACCGTTGCCCGACCACCCTCACTCCTAACGCTTGGCTCCTATGGCAACCTCTCCCAACACCAAATATCGCATCAATCTTCATATTCAGGAACGGCGTAGTCGCTACTATGCCGAAGACCTGGGGAATGGCATTCTTCTGAAAATGGTAGAAATTCCCGGTGGCACGTTTGTCATGGGGTCGCCCACCGATGAAGTAGAACGAATGGATAGGGAAGGCCCCCAGCATGAGGTGACCCTAGGCGACTTCTTTATGGGCATGTATCCAATTACCCAAGCCCAATGGCAGGCTGTAGCCGCATTTCCCCAGGAGCAGCAGACACTTGACCCACACCCCTCCCGATTTAAGGGAGAAGACCACCCTGTTGAACAGGTAACGTGGGATGAGGCTGTGGAATTTTGTGCGCGGCTCTCTACCAAAACTAGACGGGCATATCGGCTGCCCACAGAGGCAGAGTGGGAGTACGCCTGCCGGGCTGGCACAACGACTCCCTTCCACTTTGGCGACACCATCACTACCGAGTTAGCTAATTATGACGGTACTGATAAAACTTACGGCGCTTACGATCGGGGTCCAAAAGGTATCAAGCGAGGTCAAACCACACCTGTCGGCAGCTTCCCTGCCAATGCCTTTGGTCTCTATGACATGCATGGCAACGTTTGGGAATGGTGTGCTGACCATTGGCACGACAATTATGCCGATAAGCCGAACGACTTGAAATTAGATGGCAATACACCCTGGACGTCAACTAATGAGAGGGCTAACCGGTCGTTGCGGGGCGGTTCCTGGAACGGCTATCCGCGGCTTTGTCGGTCTGCGATTCGCGTCAACGATCATCCGGGCGAGCGCCTCGACTACAATGGGTTTCGGGTTGTGTGTCGTGCCGCGAGGACTCTTCCTTAGCCCTTTGCTCTATTGCCCTTGTGCCCTCTACCCTTGCTTCTTTTCTCTCTTTCCTCTTAGCGCGTAGCGCGATCAAATTATTTTTCAGTTTTGCCACTTCCTATCACCATTTCGTTCTGTATTCATATCAGGGATTCTGTTTTTTCTGCACTAGAAGTAACCTAGTAGTACATCCACCCACCAGGAGGTTAAAATTGTGGTTTTCACAGAAGCCAATCGTGCTGGAAGGAGGTTATGGTTCTAGTGTTCAATCAGCCAATATGGAATCAAATGAAACCAGTGAATTGGGAGGCAAAGAGTTGGAACTACTCCGATTGGATAGCATTGGGCGGGTTGGTCATGGCTGTAGTAGGGGTAGTCGTGGCAGTTGCCACTCCTGAAATCCGCTGTCTCATTCACCTACAATCTGGAGTCTGCCCTCCCACTACCCATTCACTCACTCAAGACATTTGGCATCCCTTTCAAACATTTCTTTCATCCGTTAAACATGACAGCGTTGCTAAACTCACTTATCTCCACAATTCAGCTAATAATATCGGTGATAACTTAGCTAAGCTGTGGCCTCATAAACTTCCACATATCTCAGCCTCTATCTCACATATACACAGTAATTACAAACGATAATAAATTTCTCTTAATTACAACCCTATGAGTGGTTGACATATCTGTAGTAGGTCGCTGGCGAGATTTTTAGCACCTCACAGATTTCCGCGATCGTCCGATTTGGGTCTGCGGCCAATGCTTTCGCCATCGCCAGCTTCTGCGGAGTCACCACCTTCCGACGACCACCTTTCTTGCCTCGTGCCCGAGCGGCACTTAATCCAGCCTGGGTACGCTCCCGAATAATTTCCCGTTCAAATTCTGCGATCGCGCCAAAGATGTGGAAAATGAGCCGACCACCGCTAGTCGTTGTATCCAAGCTTTCTTGAATACTCTTAAATCCAATGCCTTGCTCACCCAGTTGAGTCACTGTTTGAATCAAGTGATTCAGCGATCGGCCTAAGCGATCGAGTTTCCAAACTACCAAAGTATCGCCTTCCCGCAAATATCCCAGTGCTTCTGCTAGACCAGGGCGATCGGATTTAGCGCCACTGGCAATATCGGTAAAGATTTTTTGACACCCCGCTTGCTTGAGCGCATCGGTTTGCAAATCCAGTAATTGCTCAGCTGTCGAAATGCGGGCATAACCGATTAGCATGGCGATGTTTAATCCAAACTGTTCCTCTATTCTCTCAGAACTCAACCCAAAAGCATCATTTTGAGAGATTGATTCTGAGAAGGGTTTTGAGAGTCAAGAACGCTTGATATCTCGTTCGCGAAAATTCGGAATTTCTGGACTGTCAAAAATGACCGTTTACGAGACAACCTAACTGGCGTTTTGAACAAACACTCAATAGGTTTATTGCGATGTGGCTGTTGTGACAATAGTTCATGCAGAACTTAACCATTTCGTTCTTGATAGTTGCTTAATGAACAACTTTCATGATTACTAGTTCTATATTCAGATTACCCTATCACAACCTTTCCTTACTAAGGACCTAATACAGAACCTATTTCTGAAAACACCTCTCTAAATTTTTCTACTTCGGAACCAAGATAGAAAAATAATGAGTCGTGTCCAGGCCGGTCACAATTTTTAGAAACTGGTGAAATGAAAGGAATCCTGCCAACACTACAACGAGGAAACTTTGATTCTAGTTCTCTTACTCCTCGGCTACCACTGACACGAACCAACAAAATAGCCTGATCAACTCTTCCACTTTCAAACTCTGTAATCGCCTTTTGCATCCAAGCGGTTGCACCATAAATGTTTAGCTCGTTGCTACAGCGACCGTAAGGAGGATTAAGCCAAACTCGCCCCCACCAATTCTGCTGCATCCCATCCTCTGCCTGGGTAAAATAGTGCTTTGCTTGCACTATACCCTGTGCTACTGGGCTACTGGCTGGATCGAGGTCAATCTTACCCATTACCCTTCTTGCCATTTCAATAAATTTCTCCGGGGTATACCATTCATTCGAGTCACTAGAATGTTTGACCTGACGAGCGTTCTCAGCTGGACTCATTCGCGGTAAATCTAAACCAAATTGCTCAGCTATCTTTGCTATATATTCAATTTGAATCTGAATTTCCTTTTTCTCAGCATTAATTTTTTCTAATTTAGCTCCACGTTCTATCTCTGCCTTAATCGAAGTATATTCATCGTAATTTAATGGCTGGCTTTGCCTTTTACCTTTAGCATCAAACCAGCGCTTACGATAATAAATTCTTTCAGTTCCACGACCATTACGAGTAGAATCCAAGCCAAAATCAGGATTGATTAAAAAAATTCCCTGACCTCTAATTTCTGCTTCAGCTTTCTCCAGCATTTTTAATTTTTGCTGCAAGTCTTTCAGAGTCATCATGAGTTATGTGTCAAGCTAAATTTAATTTTAGCAACTGACACATACTTCAGACTACTTTTTACTTCACTAGCTGTTTCAGGCTATAGATCGGAAGCAGAAGCTATTAGATGCCACAATGCCCAATGTGGTATGTGTCAATCAACCTGGTTTTTTAGAAGCTGACACATACTTTGTAATTTTCCTTACCCATTAACCATCGTTTCTGATGCGTCCCAAACTGGCACAATCCTCCCTTGAAATACCAATATCTCCTATCAAGGCAAAAATTGGTTTGAAGCTACCATCTCAACTAATAATCATTCATCGCTTTTTTAAGCAGATGGATGAAGTCCGGTAGTTTCTCTGCTAAATCTTTTTCTGCTGGTGTTTGAGGCTTTCCCTGTTGCCACTTATCCAACCTGGATAAAGCCTGCTTTAAAAGTACGACACGTGTCGTACTTTTTTCTGTCGCCTTTTCCTGTGGCTCATCATCACCCAGATATCGTTGAATCGTCCGAAGATGTTTACCAACGACCACAGCTAATGCAGGCATCAAAGCTTTTTGCCCCTTCTTGGGTCTGCCTTTAACATCAACATAACCCGACTCTCGCAGGCGATCGGCGATTGCTCTGACTTCAGCAGGGGTATAGTCGCGTCGTTGTTCGTTCTCAGCAACCTCAATTTGGAGTGCTAATTCGGGATCTGCATCAGCGTCAAAGGGTAATCGCCGAATTGGAATGAGTTCATTGGGAAAATTCTTCTGATATTTGTTGGGCTGAGTTTCCCTCAGATGATTAATGGCTGCTAGGCGATGCCCGCCTGCCAGGAGCCGCCCGTGATTGTCGATAACTAACGGCTCAATTAACCCGAGAACCGCGATCGACTCTGCTAAGGACTCGACATGCTTCGGATTGAGGGGACGAGTATCTTGCTGGCGAGTTTGAATCTGAGCTAAGGGCAGTGTGCTGTCTTGAACTTTGAACTGAGGTTGTTGCTCTTGCCGACTCTGTTTCGCTTGGGCGGCAGCAATAATCTTATCCAGGTTGGTCATTTCTTCACCACCTTCACAATCTCTTTGCCGACTGCTGTGTAATCTGCCCAAGCCTCAGCTGACTTCGGATCTCGCACGTCTGAAACGGGAACTCCCAAATTTTCAGCTTTCAGGTAAACCGTAAAACGACGAATCATTGTGTTAAATACGGGTAACCCAGCTTTTTTCAAGGCTGATAATGCCTTCTCACCTTCGCGGCTCGGCTTAGGAGGAACAACGGTTAACAGGATCTTATAGCGATCGCTGGGCAAAACCGCTAATGTCCCAATGGTTGCCTCCAGGGAAAAGGTGGTTGGGGTACAGGGAACCACCAGCAAATCAGAGGTTTCTGCTAAGGCAACCAATTCTTCATTCGTGGGTCTGGCTGCCGTATCGATTACCAGGTGATCGTAGCGATCGGGAAGGGAATCACCATCACACACAGAAAAGGGTAAGTTCTCGCCTCCCCGTTCAAACCAATTAATCACGCTACGGTTCAAATCTCCGTCTGCCAATACAGTTTTATTTCGTTTATTTGCTAGGTAGGCTGCTAGATGAATTGCTGTGGTGGACTTGCCAACGCCACCTTTGAAGCTGGTTATGGTGATAATCATGAATGTCATTCTACCCCGCGAATAATCAGGCGAGGCAGATTGATTGACCTGTACAGGCAACCCAATGAAAATAGCTCAAAATGGCTGGAGTAAGGTTTGAACTCTAAAACGGTTATCCTGCACTCCACACGGATATACTCAAACTGGTGATTTTACTAAGCAGATCATTCACCTACCTATCCAATCTTTACATGAGTTCCGAGGCTAATCCTCCCTCAACAGAGCGCCCTAATCCGCCCAATTAGCCATTTTCAATGTATTCCGCTGTGAAGTGGCGGTCTCAACTTGAACTACTTACCTTGTCCGCGATCACGGACAAGGTGTTTCAATATATCCCACCGGGAAGGGGCGGTTCCAACGGCTGTAACCCGCTTATTTGTCCAAGCCAACACCCGATTTCAATGTATCCCGCCGGGAAATGGCGGTTTCAACGGAACAGGGAGGGGACGGGCGAACTCAGGAGGTTGTTTCAATGTATCCCGCCAGGAAATGGCGGTTTCAACGATCGCCATGAGTTTCGCGGGTCTACCACCACTTGTTTCAATGTATCCCGCCAGGAAATGGCGGTTTCAACGTCCTTCCAGGACGCTGCTGGGATAGCTGAAATCGTTTCAATGTATCCCGCCAGGAAATGGCGGTTTCAACCGGTATTACCTTTGTCGGGGTGAGATGCGAATACGTTTCAATGTATCCCGCCAGGAAATGGCGGTTTCAACGACGTTGTTCGCCCATTGCTCTAATGGGTTTTCAATGTTTCAATGTATCCCGCCAGGAAATGGCGGTTTCAACTTGTTTCCCAAAACTTTTTAATAGGTACATCCATGTTGTTTCAATGTATCCCGCCAGGAAATGGCGGTTTCAACCCGCAGTGCTGTAAGCCCTCGTGTGCCACAGCGCCTGTTTCAATGTATCCCGCCAGGAAATGGCGGTTTCAACGATTAATACGGGCACTCGCGTAGCCACAGTACAAGTTTCAATGTATCCCGCCAGGAAATGGCGGTTTCAACAAAGAGTACGCGGCGGATTGGCTGAAGAATGCCAAGTTTCAATGTATCCCGCCAGGAAATGGCGGTTTCAACAAAGCTATCCCTCAAGCGTCGGCAAGTTGGGTTGATGTTTCAATGTATCCCGCCAGGAAATGGCGGTTTCAACGCCCCCAGACGATCGCACTTATCAATGGCTTTAACGTTTCAATGTATCCCGCCAGGAAATGGCGGTTTCAACCTACCACTGGCGGTGATCCAGCATGTTTACACCTGTTTCAATGTATCCCGCCAGGAAATGGCGGTTTCAACAAGGAACCTGGCACGATGGGAGCATTTGTGCCAGACCGTTTCAATGTATCCCGCCAGGAAATGGCGGTTTCAACTCCCAGCCCCCATGACTGACTTCTGACTTTTTGACGTGCCAGACCGTTTCAATGTATCCCGCCAGGAAATGGCGGTTTCAACTCCATCATGCAGCCAGCTGCCACGCCTAACCAGTTCGTTTCAATGTATCCCGCCAGGAAATGGCGGTTTCAACAGCCGCGATCGGCTATCTTCTGGCAGGACTGGATTGTTTCAATGTATCCCGCCAGGAAATGGCGGTTTCAACTTCTGCCGCTTGGCATCAGCATCCCCTTTGTCATTAATGGGGTTTCAATGTATCCCGCCAGGAAATGGCGGTTTCAACTTTTTAGAGTTCACAGCCGGAGTATTGAATGAGTAGTTTCAATGTATCCCGCCAGGAAATGGCGGTTTCAACTTGCTGAGTTGTTGCTGTCGCCAAAACTGGCAACTGGTTTCAATGTATCCCGCCAGGAAATGGCGGTTTCAACACACTGCCTCCGGGCGATCGTCGCTACGCTTCCCGCCAGTTCGTTTCAATGTATCCCGCCAGGAAATGGCGGTTTCAACCTCTACAACCAGCTATCAAAGCTCGACATCATCCCCGTTTCAATGTATCCCGCCAGGAAATGGCGGTTTCAACAGCTTCAGCTTCTTCTGATTACTTGGTAGCGCCTTGTTTCAATGTATCCCGCCAGGAAATGGCGGTTTCAACCACTCAAATATCATCTGATGTTCACGCCGCAAGTATGTTTCAATGTATCCCGCCAGGAAATGGCGGTTTCAACCTGATAGCCGGATCACAGAGGAAACCTACACCCTGTTTCAATGTATCCCGCCAGGAAATGGCGGTTTCAACAAGAATGAACGAGCCAGAGATTAACTGCCCTGTTGTTTCAATGTATCCCGCCAGGAAATGGCGGTTTCAACGCAGAAAAAATATAAGCCTGCCCTCGATCGTCAAGCGGTTTCAATGTATCCCGCCAGGAAATGGCGGTTTCAACCTTAATGGTGGCTGTGTCCGGTGCGATCGCAGTAGTTTCAATGTATCCCGCCAGGAAATGGCGGTTTCAACCTTCTGGAACTGCTGTTCCCGCGCTTCCTTAGCCTTCTGGGTTTCAATGTATCCCGCCAGGAAATGGCGGTTTCAACTACGATCGTGACTTGTTGATGTCCTGGCAATCGAATGTTTCAATGTATCCCGCCAGGAAATGGCGGTTTCAACCGAAGGTCGGTACTTCAACAATAGCAACGGGCTTGCGTTTCAATGTATCCCGCCAGGAAATGGCGGTTTCAACGAACTTATCAGTCGAGGTAGAGAGGTCAGAAGCACCTGTTTCAATGTATCCCGCCAGGAAATGGCGGTTTCAACTTGAATGTCGCCATTGTCGAAATCGATGCCGACGAGTTTCAATGTATCCCGCCAGGAAATGGCGGTTTCAACGATAGAGCCGCGATCGCACCCCCTCCCCTATGGCGTTTCAATGTATCCCGCCAGGAAATGGCGGTTTCAACTTATGTCCTACGGTGTCGCTCCTCGAGGTTGCTGTTTCAATGTATCCCGCCAGGAAATGGCGGTTTCAACATGTCCCCTGCCACCTTCTTGATCGCTTTGGCGGCGTTTCAATGTATCCCGCCAGGAAATGGCGGTTTCAACTTGCTGCTGGTGTAACTTTGGCGGGTGAGCTATTAGTTTCAATGTATCCCGCCAGGAAATGGCGGTTTCAACGAGTAGCTGCCTTCACTCGGTACACGGTCAGGACGTTTCAATGTATCCCGCCAGGAAATGGCGGTTTCAACAAACGCTCAGGCATCGTTGGCGATCGCGTCCATCACCGCTAAGTTTCAATGTATCCCGCCAGGAAATGGCGGTTTCAACGGCGATCCGAGAGATCCGCAAACTGAATCCCAGTTCGTTTCAATGTATCCCGCCAGGAAATGGCGGTTTCAACGGCTTTTTAGGTTCATCTTTGGGCTTGCTCTTAGCTGTTTCAATGTATCCCGCCAGGAAATGGCGGTTTCAACCATCAGTCACGGGTTCGGGCTGATGGGTCAAGACAGGTTTCAATGTATCCCGCCAGGAAATGGCGGTTTCAACCAGGCGAAATCTGGGGGATGGTTGCCGTGATGGTAGTTTCAATGTATCCCGCCAGGAAATGGCGGTTTCAACCTGACCCACCCGTGCCGGATACTGGCTACCTCTGGGTTTCAATGTATCCCGCCAGGAAATGGCGGTTTCAACTCCCTAAAATGCTGCTGGTCTATGAACAAATGGAGAAGTTTCAATGTATCCCGCCAGGAAATGGCGGTTTCAACCCCCTCTAGTGCCTTTTGTTCGTTTTCCAGGGCTTTGTTTCAATGTATCCCGCCAGGAAATGGCGGTTTCAACCAACCAGCCAGCGCTCGCCTCTTGAGCCTGTTCTAGGTTTCAATGTATCCCGCCAGGAAATGGCGGTTTCAACACGACGCAGCCGAATTCTACTGGCACTGGTCAGGCGTTTCAATGTATCCCGCCAGGAAATGGCGGTTTCAACCAACCTCTTGCGCCGATCGCACATCAGCACACTGGGTTTCAATGTATCCCGCCAGGAAATGGCGGTTTCAACAATGGCTCTAATAGCTATCTGCTGATTACCAATCAGTTTCAATGTATCCCGCCAGGAAATGGCGGTTTCAACGCCCTTGATATGAATTGCCCCGGTTCCCGCCTTGGTTTCAATGTATCCCGCCAGGAAATGGCGGTTTCAACAATTTCTTCCTGTGTCATCTCTTTGAATTAAAGTTGTTTCAATGTATCCCGCCAGGAAATGGCGGTTTCAACCACAGATTTTTTGCTCGCCTGCCTGCCCGATCGCTGTTTCAATGTATCCCGCCAGGAAATGGCGGTTTCAACCAACTCCAGGGATAACTGAGAACTAACCAGCTTCAAGTTTCAATGTATCCCGCCAGGAAATGGCGGTTTCAACCTCAATGGTGATCGAGTTATCTACATTCTTGGTTAAGTTTCAATGTATCCCGCCAGGAAATGGCGGTTTCAACAGTAGAGCTTTGAAAGTGCTTCACATCGTGCGTTTTCGAGGCTCTTTGCGCGGATGACCCTGATAAATCTAAATTCAACAGAAACAAGTTTAAACAAAGTTCGGATACTACTCCACAAAGCTTGCTATGAGCTGATTCTAGAAATGCGCGAATCAAGAAATCAAAAAATAGCGAAAGTCCTTTGCCCAACTGCTTCTTGCGCAATTGCCTGTTCTATACCTACCGATTCGCGCATAGGCGAGAGCATTCCCAAACCAAAATACTCCCCATACCCAATACTAAGATGCCCTGTAAAGGGAGTAGCAAGTTCAATATCTACCTGATATCCTTCCGCCGTACCTCTCAAATTATTGCCAGATTTGCGGACATTCTGCCAACGATACCAACTAGGAAATAGACTGGCGCGATCGCACCAGGCAACCGGCAAATCTTGTGCGATCGCGCACAGTCGTTCTCCATCCTGATGGTAAGAAATCGTATGGGGATGAATGCCAAGATGTAAGGAGAGCAACGAGCGCAGCGCTTGATGTTCAACACCGCAATCTTGAAACTGAGTTCCAGATAACATCCTAGGCTTACCCTTACGGGATTTAGGATAGAGGCTGAGGAAGAAGGGGGTCGTCGATCGCCAATAGCGTGAAGGTTGATAGATATCCTTAGGAGTCAAAGATTCCAAAATCAGGGCAATATTACCGTTCTTTCCCCATAAAGCTTTAACTTCTAAGAATGCCTTAGACTCTTGAGGACGGAATCCTGAAGAGTGATAACAATTGAGATGAGTAACATAACCCTGCCGATCAAATTCTGGGTAGATATAGGCATGAGCAAATTGTAGGGGATTACCCTGCTCATCTTTACCTGTGAAAGTAGAAGTCGGGCACTTCCCTACCAGAGCTTGATGTAGTCGCTCTGCCCACATCAGGTAATCCTCCTTTCTAGGAAGTGCAACTCCTACCAATTGGAACCGGGCATTGCTGGGATACAAGGGAGTAGCAGAAGCCTGAAATCTTGGAGCATCAGAGGAATGAACTGAGTAGCTAATCCATTCACTACCTGGGATCAAGTCGATTTGACGTTCATGCCGTAGAGTCCGGGGTGAAGCATTGAGATGTTCTATGAGTTCACTCGGTGTCTGTCCCACTATTGGGGATAACACTAATGTTGTCCCTGTTGGTTCAGGAGTAGCATTTGGTCTGGGCATTTGCCCAAGGTCTTTCAACTGCCAGTCTGCAATATACTCACTCCTGCCTAAATAACGACAGTAGGGAAGCACTTGGGTAACCGCGGTCTGCTCTTCTGGAGAGAAGACAACATTCGGAAAATGAACCCAGATTGTGTTGTCCTCTTGATGAAACCGAAGTGCAGGTTCAATTACCTTCCGCCCTCCCTTATAAAGATTCTCATCATTTGTCTGATCCTTACGGTAGTAGCGATGCTGAGTATAAGTCGTTGCTGGAAGATAGAATTCGGGACGAACTTGGCTTAGCTTATATACAGCAGAATCAAGCGCAATAGGTTTCTCCTGACAAAGGTAGGAGCCCGCTAAGATGGAACGCAAGATACGCCAAGGAGAGGGAGGATATTCCACTTTTCCCTCAATATGGGCTGTGTTCCAAGGGTTAGCGCCATAGAGATTGTTGAGCAGAGAAATTGTGATCACCACACTCATTACGCTTCAACCTCCAATTGTCCCTGTTCAACCTCAGCATCACCCTGGTTCTTCTTACCCCGTTTAGGCTTCTCTGTAGACGTGGCAGAGGACTGAGGTTTGGGTTTCAAGTCAAGTGAAATTTTTGTGATTGCAGGATCAGCAAACAATTTTTGTGCAGCACACTGGTTAATCAGTTTTGGAATCTGCTGCTCCAATTCTTCAAAGGGGGGAACAGTTCCGATCACCTCAGGATCATCCACAACCTCTAAGATACAGTTAGAGCGAAGTCGCAGGTCAGACTGCAAAAATGCATAGATTTTCCAGCAAGCGATCGCCTTCAACAGGGATTTTGCACACTCCTCTAAAGGAAGCACAGCAATCAACTCATCATCAATAAAGAATGCTGCTTCAATCCGTTTTGCAACAAACTCTTCAGCATAGTGAATAATGTTTCCAGCTCCAGCTTTAGAAGCGCGATCGTCTCCACCCTCGGCCTTGCCATCGATGATCGCTGTCAGATCAAAGTCTTTCCCACTGGCACTAATTGGGTCTTTTACCGCACCACCCGTAACAACAGGAGCAATATCGAACGCATCAATTCGCCCTCCCATAAGACGCAAAGCTTTGTGCTTGCCCTCTTCTACATGGCTATAGAAGCAACCATGCAGAAGGGAATTTGGGCAGTATTTGAACGTAGCTGCCGCAACACCCATTGAATTTAGGTCATTGAGCAGCTGTTTACTAAATGGGTCTTTACTTTTAGAGATATAAGCAGATGCAAGGCGATGGGGCAGAGATAGAGAACTGGCAATGTAAGAGCCGGTTGCTTTATCTACTAGGCGTACATAGGGCAACCCAGTAAAGATTGATTTTACATCCTGCTTTGCAGCACTCCAGACCGTTGCTTCTAACCGATTGGCGATCGACTGAGGTGACTCTACTAGCAAATTTTCCTGGTTACTACCGGGAATAACAAACCGGGAAGCCTTAATATCAGGAAATCCAGTTGGCTGAAAACTTCCATAAACTGCCGGAGCAAGATTCACCTTAATGATGGTTCTAGACGATGTGCGATTTAGTTTCAAGAGTTCCTCCTAGAGAAAACGAGAAAAACGGTGGTCAATTTGATACTGAGTAAGGGGAAAAGCTAGGGATGCCGCCATAACACGGTTAAAGTCTGCTCCTCTAAAACTTCCAGATAGGCTTACTTTGGGGCAATATCCAGCACTTCTAAGTAACCGAATAGCCTGTTCTCCGGCTCGATCTGGTTGGTTCAAACTCAACCAGCGCACCAACATCTGTGTGTGTTCGGCAACTTTTCCCTCAATTCCATCCCGGCGATCGCCCCATACACAGGCAGAACACAGGACGTACAACGGTGAAATGAAATAGTCTGTTGATTGGATAGCAGGTAAAGAGAAATCTTTAAATGAGCAGAGGGCAAAACCTCTCAGCAATTCTTCAAACCTTCCTAGCTCGGCATCTTGCTGAATAAAGCAACCGACATCGCAAGGTAAGGCAGGAATAAACCAGCTTGGCTTACCATTTAATTCCCAGTGCTGCTGTAACTTCAATAAGGACTGGATGGGTGAACCATTGATCCAACAAGAAGTTACGCTCTCATCCCATTTCCACCACCCCTGCTCAGATCGACTGACTCGGAAGAGTTGAGAACGGAGTTGACAACTGGCAAGGGAAAGCGCCAATCGCGCTTCAGGACTACTATCTTCCTGCAATGCCTTCGCTACCCATTTAGATGACAATGTTGGGCAGGGAGAAGGTAAGGTATCTTCGCCGATCTCCCCTGAATTTGAAATATAGGATTCTAGGGCACCGATCGCAGTTAAGACATCAATAACCCGCCCATTTGACCCCAACAAGTTAAAAATTGAGGATTCTAAACAGTTAAATAATGCCTCTAATTTCGGAGTTGCTTCTTTTCGGCGGCAAAATCGCTTCATGAACTGGCGATAAGGACGTAGTTCAGCGGCGAAATCAACTAACCCTTTGATGGGGCGAAATTGTCCCAAGCTTACAGAGAAATTAGCTTGTCCTTTTCGGTTCAAGAAGCCGTAGCGAACAAATCGATCAATAGTGCGATCAGCACCCCATTGAGAAACTTCGGCAGCAAAATCGATCGAATCTCGAATGGGTTGCCGTGATAAACGGTTGCGACCTCGTTCAAATAAAGCTTCTCGCAGTCCTTGTGCTGTAACAAAGTTCTCCCAAACAGGCAACCAGATTTCCTCAATATCCTGTCCCCGCACCTCATCTGAAGCACTAGATGGGTCTAGCGCTGTGTTAAGTGATACAGCTAAGGAATAGTGAGAAGTTGTGGATTCAACAGTTTCTACCTCCCGGCAACTCATTCCAGAAAACAGGAAAAGTCCCTCGATCGCCAACACTAAGTCAAATGGATTGCTTGCTGCTGTCGAGTTCATGCCCGCATGAGCGTAATCCTTTGATCGCTGCTCTCGGTATTCGGTATAGAAATCAGATGCCGGATGAAACTGAGTGAGTCCAGTGCTGTCGAGAACATGAGAGTGTAGCTCACCAAATAAACCAGATCGAATTCGCTCCTCACATTTAGCTAAAGGAACACCAGAATTCAAATCCCACAGACCAGCGATCGCTTGGGCAAAACAGAAGCCTAAATCTGCATTACCAATATTTCCCCCAGTCCCTAGTAACTTGGGCATATCAAACTTACGGGTAACGCTCTTCTTCGTGACAATCTCCCGCTCAACTACAACGGCAAGAAACCACTCCTGCCACTGATTACCCGCCTCTGTATCGGCTAACTGCCCTGCAACAATATCCTGAAAATCTTGGATAAACTTAACTTTCTCAGCCTTCTCTGGTTGCCGTTTCAATCCAGATGCCATGACAAATTCCTTTGCAGTGGCGTAGAGCGATCGCAACTTGGAAAAGCGTGGGTTCTCTGCCGCCAACAGCTGCTCCACAATTGGAGCCTTCTTCCAAAAGCCAGAAGTTCCATTCCACGGACTACAGGCTGGGCTTGGGGAATATTGAAGTAGAAAAAAATTAATGATGTCTTGGGGTGAACAAGTTGTCTTCAAAATAAATCTGCTACCATCCCAGCGCCCCATTGCTTGAGGGTCAAGTTGTGCCACCACTCGTAACAACCCCAATGCCTTGAGGTAAGCAGCCATCGGTTCCAAAGTACACCCGGCAAAAATAATGTCCTGCTGGTGACGGGAAGACCGCGATCGAGAAGTCTGAAACATCATTGGTAGTTTCTAGTTCTTATGCGCTGAACTTTTTAGTACACCAGTTTTAGCTTCAGCAAGCAGAAATTGTCAAGTGACTTATTCAATTCTTTCAAATGTATCCCTCCCAACAGGGGAGGTTAAAATCTCGGGACAAATCGTCCTAGTTCTAATTCGCTGGTTTCAATGTATTCCTTCTAGGATTGGACGCAATTTCATCTGCGTTCCTCACTAATGTTTCCAGGAAGGCTAATCTAAAATCTCCCAGCCCTGATTCACTTCTAGCAAATTTTACTATCTCGTCCCAAGAATTTTCACCATAGGAAGGTGGAATGTTGAGAATACATTCATTAACGAGCATCTCAAACCCTAAATCGACGAGAGGAATAGAATCACCTTCAATTACACCTCGTGCTGACCAAGAATCAACCGAAACCCTAACCTTACCGTGGTGACAAGCGCCTTTGTATAGTAGCCGAGAAAAAATGGTCGTTAAGGACAAACTGTCCCACTTACGATGACTGGGCTGGCTGCAGTAAGCAAGCAGAAACAACGCAAAATCAAGCTTTTACAGCATCAACTGTCCCAGAAACAGTTAAAAACGGGACAGTTCGACTCATTGGGCATAAAACCAAACTGATTGCTGAAAGTCTTATTCCGTAAGGCTTCTAGCCTTAGCGACCAAAATTTCTCCAATGCTATACAAAGGCGTTGCTGAAAAACAGGATGAGACTTTCCTAGATCGTGCCATTGAGCAGACCTGACTAGCAACGCTTGTAATTCAGGCGGAATATTTAGGTCCTCTAGCTGCACCAAAATCACTTTCATCACTTCAGCCGCATCCATTGAATGCTGACGTAGTGTTACCCATTGTCGGTTGAATGATGAATAGTCAGTATCATTTGTTTCCCTGTTTAAGATGGGGGCAGGAATTGGCTCTGGAACATCCACTGCTCGTCCTGTCCATCCAATATTTACTAAATACCCGCCAGCAGAACAGGGCAGAAGAACGGTTTGTCCCGGTTTACAATTTTTTGGAGTTACCTTTTGCCATTGGTTGCTTGAGTCATTCCAGACCCAGCACTCCCGAATTTCTGACTGTTCAAAGCGATCGCAAGGAACACTGCATAATTCGTCTCTGTGAATCTCCCACTCCGGATTAGGAGTTTTACCTTGCCACTTTCGCCAAGCGATCGATACATTTAGCGCGTCAATTTTACGAATATAACGAGCAACATCTGGATCACCCTCTCTAAGGGTCGTGTCAAATAGTTGCCTAAACGTGCTTTCATCAAGCCGTTTTCCGTCAACAGCCTGTTTTGGGGCTTCAACTTTGAGTAATTCCTGAATGCCCGCATGAGGCAATGTCAAAAGGTGAGTACGAGATGCATCTAATTCCTGCTGGCTATATGGACGCAGGCTTCGCTCATCCTGAACTTCAGCATCAATCCAGTAAATTAATGCGTCCGGGTATGCTCCGCGCCTACCACATCGTCCAAACCGCTGCACCAAACTAGCCCAGGGAGCTAATTCCGTAAACAACACGCGAGCATCCAGGTCTACTCCTGCTTCCACACATTGGGTTGAAACAATAATCCCTGTAAATCTCTTGTCAGTAATAGTTTCAACCTTTTTTGCCCGATCTGGTGGGCGAAATCGGGAATGTAATAACTCAATTGGTTCATTAGGGAACGTTTCCAGCAAAGCGCGATAGAGTGCGATCGCCTTTGCTGTCGTATTCAAAATAATCAGCGTCAACGTTCCTGGCTTGTGAGCATTAACAACTTCTTGGTACAAATTTCGAGTGAATCCTTCTACTCCGCCTTTCTGATAACCATCCCAAACCGTTTGAGCTTTTTCTAAACGCTTCGTTCGCCCTAACCGTTTTATCAGTTTTTTGTTCTCCCAATCTTCTAGTTCTAATGACAATACAGGTGAATCCCTAAACAACTGATGTTCATTTAGACAGGAGCGATCGAGCGTAGCACTCATCCAAATAGTTTGTGCGTTGCCAAAGACACCCTTCCTGTCTCGAAATTCCTGGAGAACCGCAGACGTTAAAAAACCTGCCCCCATCAACTGGGTTTCATCGCAAACAATTCTGCAATCGTTATGCAAATAGGCAAATTGCTTAGGAAACCTCGTTCTGTTACAAGAATACGCCCGCATCAACTGCCGAGAGAGCACCTGATCCAGAGTCCCGATCAGTACACATTCTCTGGTTGGATCTTCGTCAAAATCAAGCTCTACCACACCTCCCATCAACATATAGACAGAGATGCGGTCAGCCATACCTGCCTGTTGCAAGGTTCTCTCTACATCACCATAAACCTGTTCAACTAACGTCCTTAAGGGAAGAACAAAAACTAGCCGTCTTGGGGTAAATCTGTCTTCATTTAAGCGTCCCCATAACCAATCAATTAAAACCATATAGGTTTTTCCTAATCCAGTAGGAATTTCGCAAAAAACCGATTGGCTCTTATCATGCTCAGAAAACCTGAGCTGGAACGGGAAGGGCTGAAACCCTGCGCTATCTTTACTTGCCGTAACACGCTTGAAGAACGTTGCGTAAGAAAAACCCAATTTCATAAACAACCTAATAGGGATAGCCCTAGTTTTCCCGTGGCTGTTGGTCAAGTGCTTGGTGAAATTGCTCTAGGGAAGCAGCCGTGACAGACTGACGGTGAAGCGATTTCAAAAAATTCACATCATCTACTTGATTCAAGCTTTCTACTAAAGCCGTTGGCACTGTTGTAAACCGTAAAGCCAACGTATCCAAAATTACTTCTTGTAGAGTAATAATGGCTTCCTCTTCCCTGGCTAGCCGCTCAACACTGGTAATGTAGGGCATCTGTCGCTCCTCTTGATATTGCTTCAGTTCTGCTCGAAACTCCTGTTCTAACCCCTTGGGAAGCGCCATCATCCAGTCCACCAACCGGAACAGCTCTACCACATCATCTTTACTATAGCCCTGCTCAAACAACCTGCGAACCAACACCCATTTCCACTGTTTACGCTGCTGTGGTTCTCCCGTTGTCGCCTTTGTCTTCAGGTGTGCCATCACCATGACCGCAAATGGATTCCGACTCTCTTCCAACTCTGACCACTGAGCTTCGTAGTCCAAGAGCTTAGCGATCGGAAACTCAATCTCCATCCGACAACCACCCAACGTATACCCGTAGGAATTGGGTCGCCAGGCAGGGCGATCATCCCCCAGCACCGCTAGACTGACCACAGGTTGACGGTAACGGTCAAAACACCGGTAGTTATAGACAAACATCCGTTCAGCAAATCCCGACTCCTCCTGGCTTTGCACTTCAATGTGAACCAGAATCCAGGCTGCTGCCCCATCCCGTTGCCAGACCTTAAACAATTTGTCGGTGAACCGTTTGCCCACTTCGGCATCCTTCGCGAGTTGTTGAAACTCCTGATCCAGCGATTCGTAAGGACGGCTCCAATCGATTAGTTCATGCACTGCCGGAAACAGGAGCAAAAGAAATGGTTCAAAGTAAAACTCTAGTGCCTCCTTCCAGGGTGAATCATATTCTGCCGGAGGAGACTGAGTTCCAGGCGTTGGAGGTAAATCCGCATCGGTCATCGCTATTCCTTCTCTTGATCGGCTCCCAACTCTCGCAAAATCTTTAAGCATTTCCGCTGCTGCTTTGTCCCAAAGGGTTTCGGGAATCCAGCTATCATACTTCAGCGTCTACTGGGAGTCGATGTAGCAGTCAATCACTGACCACCGCTATCCCATTGCCGGAGCCAGTACAGCAGCAACAGCCGATCGTCCTCCGTCAACTGGCTCCAGCGTCGTCCCCTAAAGCGTTCCGCCACAAACTGGTGAAACTGGGTAGGCTGCCAACCTAACTGCTGGATTGCTCCTCGAATTGCCGCGATCGTGACCTCCGAGTCAGCATTATCGGGAATTACTGGTGGTTCAGGGGAGCGGGAAACGGGCGGTGAGGCTGGGGAAAACTCACCCAACGCCGCCGGATAAGGATTTGCAGCAGGCAAGAGATTACTTTCAAAACTGCCACCTTTCATATAGGGGATTGAGTGTACAACCCCTACTGGCTTGGCTTCTAGCGGTTTTGGCTGGTCAAGCGGGTTCTCAGTTAATGCGGTGAAAACTGGCTCTAGCTCGGCTTGTACACTCATTTGGCTGTCGTTCTGAGTTTTGACACTGGCAGGAGGGGCGATCGCCGCTACTAAATCGGGGGATGCCTCCAGATTTTGCGGGTCATATTTGGGCTGCCAGAGTTCCTGATATTTGTACAAGGTCTGCTTGCTGCATCGCGCTTGCACCACGATCGCGTCGCCTCGCTTACTCAGGTCATCCGGCAGTTGCCCTAACGCCGCTAACGTTTTGACGGCTTGTTGAATCCGAGCCTGGGCATCCAAAGCTTTCTCTTGGTTTCGGCGGTTCCGCCGCATGGGCACAATGTTGTTCGCCGCATGGACGTTGCCTTCTCGCTCGCCATCTGTTCCCAGTTCCCAGTAATACCTTTCAGCGGCTTCGGCCCAGTCCTGGCTGCGCTGCCGAATTTCTAGCTGATGGCGGCACCATTCGGTGTATCCGGCACTGGCGATCGCGGTTTGCTCGACATAGTCCACCAACGCGGTTCCGGTTAAGCTTTGAAAGACGATACCGTAACATGCGATCGTTTTCAGTAGGTGATTGGTTTGTCCGTGTCCTGTCCAGCCTTCAGCCATCTCGCGTTCTAAATCCTGTTTCCAGGCATCTATGACTTTGGAAGCGGTGGGGGGCTGGTAGTTGCCTTTATGGTTGGCTCTCGCTTGGTTGAGGGCAAGTTGGAGCAGGGTTAGGTCTTGTTGGGGAGTCGCACTGTCCCACTGTTGGAAGAAGCTAGCCAGGTCAGTCCCGATCGGTTGCAGGTCATCATCCAGGAGAAAAGAGCCTGTACCAGGCTGTAATGGCAAGCGATGGGCATTGTATTGGATATATTGTCCTTTGGCGGGGTTGCCCCAGCTTTTGACGTTCGGAAAAATTTCTAATTGGCCCGGCGCGACCTCAAACCCCTGAACTTCTAGACAGCGTTTCACGGCTAACGCCAGGTCGAAGGTTGCTACAGCTTCTGGCAATGGCAAGTAGAGGTGAACGCCGCCACTCCAGCTCGATTGAATCGGAATGACACGGCAAATCCCGATCGTTTCCAAGGCTTGCCTGATCGCAGAGATAGCATCGGGCAAGCGATATTGGCTCTGTGTATCCAGGTCAATCAACGCATATTGGGTTTGATTGCCAAACCGGACTCCAACCAGTTGGTTGGCATCCTGCCACTGGTTCCATAGGGTCCGGGGACGCAGGGGGTAGCGCTTGAGGGTTTGCCATTGTGGTTTGGCTTGAGCATCCTCAGGGGTGGCCGCCACGATCGGATACCACGGGTGGTTAAACAGTTCACATAACCGTTTCCCCTGAGGATCTCCGGGCAACGGTTCGGGGAGGCGGCGCTTGGGAGGAAGGGTCATTGGCAACCTCCAGCCACTGGAGCCAGTAATTCGTGGGGCATGGCAGATTAAGTCCTGAAGGGGGTAAACATCGCGCCATGCCGCAGCTAGCCTATTTGTCCAAAAAAGTTGCACCATTAGACAAATAGACCCTAAAATTGGCATAGCGCATGGTGCTCCAACGTCAACAGACATCGGAGAGGCTACGACCAGCCGGGTAAGCTAACTTCTGAACTTTCCAAAATCGTGGGTTAGCATCCCCAAACCTTTTACAAATAAATACTGAAGCTTGATGCCCCTGCTGTCGCCAAACAGTGGGGGTTTTGGGCTTCTAGAGATTCCTATAACATAACCACACTCCTTGTGCCATTCCAAACGGGGACGCTTGACGAGCCACGGCACACTCCTGATGCAGGGGCATTAGTTGGTTCGAGTGTGGCTGACCCAAAAATTGCATTGTCAAAAACTAAATGGTTCAGAAGCATGGTAGATCAATGTTGTCTGTAGATCTCATAATCTTTGCCCTGTTAGCAGCTACCAACCTGTTTTCTCTAGCGCTCGCCCTTACTCTTTCTCTCTTGAGGCTGACTAAGGATTTAACTCTTGTTGTTCTAGCTAGCTTTCCAGTGAGCCAGCCTGTGTTCAACGGATTTAACGCCTCTAGCCTCAATTTTTTATCTAGCTAAGCCTGCTCTGTATAAGCAGCGTTTAAATAACCTTAGAGCGAAGAAGAAGGAGTGGAACAAATGTGCTCTGGTGTAACAGTTTTTTAACATTATTTCTACTTATATAAATCGACGACCATTATCTACTTTTCTTATTCCATCCTGCCATATCTCAGATTTGTGGAGTTTCCCTTGGGCATTTCGTTTTGGAATTAATTCTTTATGAAATTCGTAAAGTTCAATATGTTCTTTTTCGCAACTCTTTAGATACGATGCAATTTGCTTATCCTGTTCGCTTAGTTCCAGAAGTACAGGAATAATTTTTTGTAATAAAGCAGGAGTGGATTCTAAAGACTCCGGCTTAGATGTATCGATTTTATAATAAGCAGTAGTTCGTAAGATAAAAGACCGTTCTATGAAATCCGCCACAATATCTAGAAAAACATCAACGGCTGTACTAGGTAGATCAGATATTTGTTGAGACAACTTCTCAAAGGAAACTTGAATTAATTTCCAAAGACTATAAAAGTAGTATCCAAATTTTTCACAAAGATTCCTATTTAATTTTTCTACGCCTCGTCCTGGAATTTTATCGATTTTGAGACGGAATCCTATCTTTGCAAAGACTAGAGCAATTTGGCTACTGGCGCTTCGTTGCAGGTTCCAAGTGTTGATTAAATCTTGTTTCCCGTCGGATTTTGCTGTATCTAAACAAGATTTACTAGGGATTTGGGCGATCCTATCTGATAGGAAGGCTATGGTTTTAAAGTCATCCTGGGATAGCCCTGTACTTGGTAGAGGCTCAATCTTCTGATTTCCATCAGGCAGCTTGGTGAACTTATATTGCTGTGGGCTCTGCTCTATGGCTGATAAAATTTCAGCTCGTAAAGTAACGCGATTATGTGATGTATTTGCTTGTGGCATAAAAATCTTGATAGTTGTTGTAGTGATATTTTCAGTACCCGGAATAGGTGACGTGGAGTAGTTTTGCTAATCTACTTGTCAGTCAAGCTGGTTCAAGTTTTTGCTAACTTGGAACAAATTGATTCAGTGCTTCGGCTTGGAGTACTTCACCCAGCCAGCAGTCCTGTCCTAAATACTCTACTCTCCAGAAATTCGATACAAAACGCATGCGTCGTCTGACCCACAAACCTGATTCATCTTGGAACCAGCGCATGGCTTCATAACTGTATTCCGTTAAGAAGCCGTCTGTCTTGATATGCCCACATCTAGTGACTAATTCATCTTCATAGTTAAGAGTATGGGCAGTAGAAGATAGAAATTCAGCTGGTGGTTTACCTGATTGCGCTAGAACAGCAGCTTGGTTGAGATACAAATTATGTTGATCGGATAGCTGTGTGATGTAGGTTGGGTTGGAACTGAGGTGTATGGCATTCCATTCAATCTCAAAGCGGGATTGAATGATTGGCGCTGCTAATCCTAGTGTTTCCTTCCCTAAATTCTCTGGCTTTTGTGCTTCTTCGTTAGTCATGGAGATTATTTCGTCCTCCGTAGCTAAAGTCAGCTATACGTTAGTGGCTACTCCTGTGATGGAAGAGCAGCAAGAAACTCGTTCACCGCGTCGTATTGATCGTGGTAGGTCATGTAGCGAGTGAATAGCGATAACGGGAAGTTGGCTACCAGTTCTGTGTTGGCAATCTGCTGATAGCCATCGGCTCGGAGACGGTAGATCGATAAAACGCCATCCTCCCAAAACCAAACCTCAGTGACTCCCATTCGGCGGTAGCCTTCTAAGCGATCGACTCCTCCACTGGTGACTGTGACTTCAAATACTAGATCCGGGTAGGGTTTGCGGCTCCCTAGGTTAAAGCATTCATCGGGTTCGTTTCTGGCTCCCTGTTCTTTAATTCCTAGCGTTGGGCCACCACGACTATAGAAGCGGATACCCTTGGCTCTTAAATACGCTTCTAGGAGCACCCGCATGGTCGCTTTAGCTTCTTCATGTGCCTCACTAATTGGCATAATCTCTAGCATTCCATCCAGGTAAAGCAGCTTCAGTCCAGGGAAATCTTCTAAAGAACGATCGATTTCCTCAAGTTGTTCCCAACTCACCTGATGAATGACCTTTGCCTGTCTGGGGTGTGGCGATCGTAAAACCTGAGATGTCATTAGATAATCCTTTAGATTTTGCCTTCAGCTTCAGCTTTAGCTACTACCTCCTTAATCAATCGTTCTAAGAAGTTGCTAACGCTACGGTCTTCCAGCGCCGCTAGTTTTTCTAACTTTTGCTTGAGATCGTCGTCAATGTAAGTTGCAACTCTTGCCTTATCTGTGGGCATTTCCTCAAAAATCATACTTTCTCCTCCTATTGTCTACCTGAGGTCAAGATTTAGCTTAAGTAGATTACTTTTATCTACCTTGTGCTACCATCTTACTGGAATCTCACCCAAAAGCGATCGCAATCTGTCGAGATTCAGTTGACATCGTGATTTCTTTTACTTGAAATGCCCACTGCACAAGTCCTAGAGGATTACACCCGTGATGATGTGAGGCGTGAAGTTTTGATCTGGACAGGGCGGGAACTCAGTACTACTCAGTTCTATGCCTGGTTGCCCTACTGCCTGATTCCGTCACCGAAACCCGTTTATACCAAGCGGGATGTCAAAAAATTCTTGTTCATCAGTACCCAGCTTCAGCGGGTCAGAAACCTGGCTCTTGCCAAGCAGAAGTTAATCCAACGTATTGAACAGCACTCGGAGGAATTCGACTTATGAGTTTAACCGCAGAGGAATTGCAAGCTTTAGACAGCCAACGCATAAAAGCGAAGCGTCCCAACCCGAACCGGGAACAGCAGCAACAGCAGTTAGCCCAGGTAGAACAGACGACAACTAATGCCATTTCATCGTTAGCTCAGTCAGGTATTCAAAGCATCAATACGCAGGTGTTTGCCTTTGATAGCAAGCTGACCCGCTATGAACGCGATACTGCCCGCGCAATGGCTGACCGATTACGACAGGCTCCTCTGAGAATTCAGCAATATCTGGTAGAAGAACTGGCTAGTGACAACACTCCTAGCCCAGATTTTCTTGCGGTCATTGATGATGCGTTAGAAGTCCCCGACCTCACTAGCAATTTTCTCGCGATCGCACCGACCTTGATCGTGGGCGCATTGCCCCTGTAGACCGTCTTCCCCATCATCAGGAGATGCTATGTTTGCACCCATCCTCAAGCAAGCTGTTCCCCATCCGCAGCACATATGGTTGTTGCCCACCGCGCTCACCCTAGCCGCACTAGGTATCAGCAAACATCAACTGACTAAATTCAAAAGCCGATTACAGCCAGGACTCCACTGGATTGAAGAGATTGGCAGCGATCGAGTCCGACGACATTTCTACACGCGAGCCGGAGTATTGAAGCTATGTGATTTAGTGTGCAGCGATCGCGCTAACCAACTGCATCAAGCGATCGTCAGCCAGTCAAGTTACGCCATCATTCCCAGACCCCAAACCACAGCCATTCATGAATCTCAATGGCAACCTAGGCAAGCAGAGCCATTGACCTATCAGGAGCCTGGGCAATTAGCTGCTTACCATCAGTCAGCTTTAGAACCTGCTCCAGTTTCCGGCAATCTTTTAAGCGACCCACGCCTATTTGAATTGCTGCAACTGAAACGGGATGAATTGGAAGTGCAGCGATCTCAGTTGGAAAATGAACGACTCCGGATAATGCAGACCGCTTATCAGCAGCAATTAGCCATCCCGATAACCACCCATCAGCCCCAACCAGAGCCAGCGTCTCAAGCCGTTCAGCCAATCAACATCAAGGTCAAGGTAGAGAACAAGTCGGAAAGGGGTGTTTACTACTGGGATGCCTTCGGCTTGGTCGAGCTGGTGTTTATGCTGTGCATAATTTCTCTATTCGCGATCGGAACCTTCGTCGCCGTTTCTAGCCTGCGTCCAAATCACAACCACTTACCGGGGATGAGCCGCCATGTCTAAAGCCATCCTCACCGTGGTCGCAATCAATCTGAGTTTGATGGGAGCCGCTCGTCTGCCATTCCCCAAACTAGCAACGGTAACCACTCAACCCGCGATCGTCGTTCATCCAACGCCTACGCTAACCCCAGAAGTTCCTACAGTCCCGACTCCTGCATTGTCCCCGATTGCCGTTGATCAGGACATTTTAGCTGCCACTGTCACCCGCTGTCAGAACTTTGCAGGGGCAAATTTCCGTACCGTTCCCAGTCTGGATGATGCCGCGATCACCAATGTAATTCCCTGTAATGCCTCTGTCGTCTTGACCGGCAATCGCATCCGTAGCGATGGTGAGGTCTGGCTGGAAACGGAATGGAACGGCAATCGCGGATGGGTCGCTCAAGTCATGCTCAGTCCTCCCCAGCGGGTACGAGTCAGAGAAACAATTTCACCAGCTCCGACTACACCCATACCCCAACGAACTCAGTCGCACATGGTGCAGGTGCGTTATGGACTTTGAGCCACCACCGATTCCCAGACGACAACGACCGCCACGCCCCAGTTATGCGCCTGTGACCAGAGAACTGCTGCTAGATGGGAGCTTTAAGGATCGTCCTGGGCTACCGATCGCTGAAGCTGATCCTGGTGCGATCGTCCGGTCTCCCAATGGCGCGATCGTGCCTCAATCTCGGGGTGCGATCGTTCATCAACCCAGAGGGCTGGCGGTGCATCAACGCTACCCAGTCTATGCCACACCGGGATTTGTTAGTTCTGAGCCAGGGACGAAAACTCAACCTGTATCTCAAGCTCGGTTCAGACTTGACCTGAGAAAACTGCCCAGGCTGAGGTTGCCCAACCTACCTAAATTGCGGTTGCCTCACTGGAAACGACCCACTCCAACGACAACCATAACGACCAGCCAGCGCCAGCCTAAAAGCCAGTCAGGTCAGCCGTCACAGAAATTAGCCGGTCTAAAACTTCTCAAGCCAGCGCTCTCCGGCGCAAGCTTCGGCTCGCTTGGGTTGGGCAAGGCAGGGAAGTCAGGCAGGAAAGGTAGTGCGGACCATTTCGGGAATGACCCGATCGCTCAACTGCTGGTGAAGATTTTTCTAGTCTTGCTGATTTTGATTCCACTCATCCTTTAGGAGCGGCTTCCATGTTTGGACGACTATTCAGAGCCATTAACGGGCAAGGGAGTGGGGGACTATCTCTGGTTCAAGGGAAGCACTCCCTCACCCCCGATCGCGTGTTCAAATCCGACCCGACCGCCATCACGCCAGAGAACCCTGGCACGTTTGACAGCTTCCGCTCGATGCCCGTGCTGACTGCTCCTCGCTACTTTTCGGAGGAGGAAGCCGTCGCCCTGGAAGAACTCGCCACCAAGACCACTGACCAGTACCGGTACGCTAGTCGAGCCTATACCGCAATGGAAAAAATTGAACGCACGGATGGCAAGCTGCATCGTCGGCACCGGGACTATGAACAGATCTTGGCGGGTGTTGAATACAGCAAACAAGAAGCTAATGCTGATCTGGCAGACCATTTGCACGGATTGCGGGGCAAGTACGCCAAACTGGGAGCCAACCTTATGAAAACCGAAAGCAAGCTGGATAAAGAGATTGAGAAGTTGCAGAGCAAGATTCAGGGGGTGTGGTAAATGGCGCGATCGCTGCGACTGCTGTTGCTGGGTGAGCTGGGACTGCTGATGGTGGGCTTACTCCATTGGCTCTTCGTCAATCTGCCCGTGTCCCGCCAGTTCATTGTCATTCTGCTGGTAGTCGCGATCGTGTTTTACACCCTGTCCTGGCTCATTTGTGCGCCCATTGCCGCTTACCTCAAGCTCAATCTGCAAGTCTACTGGGCGGTGTTAGTCGCAGCTGCGATCGTTGTAATTCTAGGCATTGGGGTGAGTGTATGGATTGGCTAAAAGCGCTTTGGCAAGCCGTTACTAAGGATGAACCACCCACCACTTCAGAAGTGGGATTTGCGTGTGCCTTAACATTGGCCCTCTGGCTGGCCCCAAGCTACATCTCCCATATGAAACCGTGGGAGCGTCTCCTCACCTACCTGATGGGCATCGGCGTCAGTGCCACCTATATCAAACGCTGCCAGGAATTACAGGAACAAGAAAGCTACGATCTCGCCTCCCGACTGATGCAGCAAGAACTGGTCCAGCACCAAATTGCCACTGAAGCGGTCTACTACAAGCAACAGCTCAGCTCCCAATTCTTCCCATCGACTACCCAGCTGCCAGCGGCGGAAATGCCGCTGGGTACGGAGCAACTGCCACCTGACGCGGCTATATCAACAGAACTAGCTGTTAGAGATTTAACCGCAGAGATGGCCCGGTATGAGGGACATATTCTGATTGCCAGCCGCACCCGCAGCGGTAAAACCACCACCATTCAAAGCGCGATCGCCCATACCTGGCAACAGTATGCCGGGAATGTTAATTTCTGGGTGTTTGACCCCAAAGGCGCGGCATTCTGCGGCATTGAGCAAACCAATCACTATTTACTCTGCAACAAACCGTCTCAGGTTCCCGTCGCTGTTGATCGGCTAGAAAAAGTTGTGGCAGAGATTTTGGAGGTGCGTCAGGACAAACGGGTGGCACAAGGTGGACATTGGGAATCCGCGCCCAGAGCCGTTAAAGTCATTTTTGATGAGTGGAATACCTGGATTCGCATGGCTGAACGCTTCGACAAAAAGCATAAGACGGATTACCAGGGGCGGGCGATCGATGCCATTGAACGGCTGATTTTTCAGGGTGGTGAGGACAACATCGCCGTTTGGCTACTGGCACAAACCACCCGAGTCAAACAGCTAGGGCTAGATACCAGCGTTCAGGACAACATGGCGTACTTCGCACAATCGCGGAATGGCGACTACCAAAGCATTGAAGATGCCCTCTCTAACCCTTATGTCGTCAGCAATTCCCAGCAGCGCCAGCGCCTGCAACACCTACTCGCCGTCTATGCCAGCGACCAAACGCAGAATCGCCGCATCCCGATCGCCTTCACCACCCTAGGCGGCAATCAGTTATGTCAGTTGCCAGACCTCTGCCAAGCCAAGTATTTCCGGCTGGGTGAGCCCAGTTCGACGCCGTTCAAGCAGGCGAACCCTGGCGAACCCAACCCGAACTCCTCCCGAACCGAGGTTGCACCTGATGCAGATGAGCGAACTTGGCTCGAACGCTGTTTGGAACTGGCTTTTGACGATGTCGGTTCGACCGGTTCGACCGCTGAAAACACGTCTCAAACTGGGCAAAACCCGGTCAATTCCGCACCGGGTTCGCCCGAACTTGAGTTTCCCGAAATTGATGGCTTGGACAATGACACCCTGAGATCGCTGATTGTGGAGTACCGTCAGCACGGCATCACCGGACAGGATGCCTTTATCAAAACCTTTTGGGACATTTCTAAAGGGGAATCGCGTCGCTACTACCGAGCTAGAGAACGCTATCAATCGGTCTGTCGGCAGTTTGGACTCTAAACCGCTCACTCATTTCATGGCTCTAGCCAGTCTGAGCTTGGTATTTCTTCGGGGCATACCCCGAAGAAATTACTGTCTTTGGCAGTGAAGCAATTTCTGGGTGCGCATCTCTACACCTGCGCTACAAAAGCGATCGGCAATTGCTGACACAACCAGAAGTTTTCAAGCCAGTTTGTGACTGACGATCACAAAGACATTAAGTTATAAAAAATCTCCTCTATTTATCGTTGTGTTGGTCATCTTCTAAAGAGCAAATAACTCACTAATCTCGCTCTTATATAAGAGCAATTTCCAATATATAGCCCGACTTGCATATATAAGTTATTGGGTTATAGTGTATCTATAAAGCTTTTGCAGCAGCGCTTTTAGAGATTTCAGCTATTACTTGATACCCGCCAACATCGTGTTATAGTTAGCAGGAATTGCCGATTTTCTGATATATATTAGTATGTTGGTCATTAGAAGTTTCTGTTAGTAAATCAGGTCGTTTGCTCTTATATAAGAGCAACTCAAAATCACTCATTCCCTTGGAGGTATGTATTAGATGAAACCCCTCTCGATCGCAGATATTTTGGAGCAATATGAGGCATTTCTGCTCACCCAAAAACCGGAGACTCAGGCCAAAGCGATCGCGGCTCAGACGCTGACGGCGTTGACGCGCTACACCTTACCGGGTCTCGGACAGCCCTTTCCTCCAGGTCGCAAACCCACCCAAACAGAGTTAGCGGCAGCCTATGACTGCTTGACCCAGATATCCACCACCCGCATCGTAGACCTGCCAGACATCCAGGAGCAGGTGTTTGAGCAATTTGCGGTGCCGATGGCGTCACGCTACACCTACCGTAGCCGTCTCCATGCTCTGTTGCGGTGGGCCGCAGACCAGCTTTGGTATCCCAGTAATGTCGAGAAGTTGTCGCAGAATCTGGCACCGCGCAAGTATCACGGCTTTGGCAATACCAAAAATAAGGTGATTACGGAGCGGAAGCTCCTGCCTGCCTATGCCTTGAAGGAGGAAGACATTCCAGCTCCGTTGCACACTGAACTCCATGCGTTCTATGCCTTCTTTACCTCGCCGTTTTCCGCACACCGCAAGCATGATGCCTTGAAGCCGAGAACTGTCGCGACCTATGTGGAGCATATGCGGCGCATTTTTGGCTGGTTTCATTTCCATCAAGGCGTGGCCTTGGAGGACTTAACCTTGGCGCTACTGGTGCCTAAGGTGGCGCTGCGCCATTGTCCCCAGCGGGAGCAAGCCCTGTATGAGGCAGAGCAAGCGGCAGAGTATCTCCAGGACTGGGTCTGCCGTTATTTAGAGTTTTTGACAAACGAACGACACTACCGCAGTCATGCCAGTCTCATCCAAGCGTTAATTACGATTCATGCGTTGGTCCGGTTTCAATATGTGCGGGAAACGCAAGATGCCAAGTATAACGACATCCCCGCTATGCTAGCCATTCGCAGTCAGCTGCGCCCCTTACAACAAAAATCCTACTCAGACCCTCGGGTGGCCGATGAACGCAAGAAATGGTTGGAGTTATCTGAAGTGTTCGATCGCGTAGTCACTCCGTTACGCTATGAATGTGCCTGCCACAAAGCCAATGGGGAACTGCGCTCCATCACCGCGATCGCGCAATCCTTTCAGATTTTTCTACTGTGGGGGATGCTGACATTTCGTCCGCCCCGTCGCCAGCAAGAGTTTCGGGGCCTAAAGATAGCGTTATCTTGTCCAATCCAGAAACCACCGGGGCTGGTCGAGGGGCAGTGGATTCATCCGCTCCCACTAGACCGCCAGCAGGACAAATATTGTGGCTATCTTTACAAAGATGTGGATAATATCTGGTATGAAGATAAAATGCCAGAGAGCTACAAAACCGGGAAAACCTATGGCCATCAACGCTTAGCAGTTCCGAACCCCACGTTTCCCGATGGCAAATGCTTCTACGACTACTTGGAGGCCTTCTTATACGGATATTACCGCGATGCAGCAGGCAATTGGCAAAGCGGTGGGCAGGTGACCACGCCGAAGGCCGGATGGCAATGGCATAGTCTGCGCCTGGCTTTACACCCCAACCATAACTATGTGTTTTGCAAGCGCCTTCAAGGCACACCGCACGATACGGGTAGCCTCTACCGACTGATTCAAAATTCAGCTCACCGCCTGACTGGGCAGATGGTGACGCCGCACCTGTTACGCGATATTTATGCCACCTGGTTTTTAGACCAAGGCTACAGTGAGTCTAGTGTGCGATCGCTGGCCTATGCAATGGCGCATTCCCCGGAAATCCTCCGCCGCATCTATGATAAGCGTCAGCCCCAACAGAAAGTCCGCACCAGCCAGGAGAAAGTGTTGGAGCTGGTATCACAATATGTTGGGTAATCCGATGAAGGATGCTTCTCACAACATATCAATTCATGAATTCCACTATTGATGCACAGTTCGCTGGTCATAATGGAGCTACCCAAATCGGTGATTGAGATGAGCCCATCCTGTCAAAACCCAGACTGCCCCGATGGGGGAGGTGAGACCAACAATCTGACTCGGTATGGCAGAGACCGGGCGGGTCACCAACGCTATCGCTGTAAAACCTGTCAGCAAATCCAGACTGAGAAGACGGAGGTGCGGCCTGGAATGCGCCAAGCCTGGCAGAAGAAGCGGGTCCGGGTCGGGCATCAAAGTCGGCGAGGTGTGCCGGAACTATACGATGAACCGAAAACCGGAGTGTCCATGTCGCTTACCCCAACGGGGGTGAAGGGATTAGACCGCTTAGCTGCCGCCACCGGGCGATCGCGCAGTGAAGTCGTGGAATGGGTCGGGCGTCATAGCGATCGGTTGGAACCGTTCATCGGTGCTATGGCATCAGGTGAGCAGGTAAACAGCACTGCACCAACTCACTCTTGGTGCTTGATATTGCCAGAGGAGCTAACGGAACCGACTTCAGAGCCATTCCCATTTCATCAACTTGTTCAAGCAACGGCATCAGTTGCTGGCAAATTCCTAGAAATGCTACACAGTGCTTAAACAGAACAGCGGTTGTTTTGACCAAATTTACCCTTGTATCCAACCCTCATCAAGTTTCCCAACCATTGTTTAGAACGGTGATGTTAATCTAATCATTCAATTGATAAGTAGTAGTTAAGCAACTGTCATAAAGCGGAGAAATCATGGGGACTATCGTTAACTTTATCTGTCCTAGCTGTGGCTATACAGCGATGGTATCGGGTGGGCGTGATGTTGGGATGGAGGCAGTTGTCCAGACGATGACCTGTGAGGATTGCCAGACGCTAGTCGATGTTTTAATTGGGCGATTTGGTGAGGATGGTCCGACGGGGGATGCTGATTATGACCAAGACCTCAACCTCTGTCCCCAGTGCCGGGGAACACAGGTTCATCCCTGGCCTAGCCAGCAACCCTGTCCAAAATGTAGTGGCAGTATGATTGAAGATGAAAATGGTTTAACTATCGCCTGGGATTAGAAAAATGTTAGCTAGAGCAGTTTGTCTATCTATCGGTCAAACTTATAGATAGTTGCGTTGGAAATAATGGAATCAATAATCCTTAAAAAAGGATGGCAGGTGGCTGGTATTACATAGGATACGAGCGGGTTATTGGTATGGCTAACTGCACGATCACCATGTAATGTCTATTAAATGTCATTACTGAATATCAGCGTTTTAGTAATTCATATCATAATCTGATTCACTGTAGAGTTGTATCCACTGTGACAAGCCACACTGTCAATGAAATGACTCATTGAATGCAGCTTAGCTACCTCTTAGCGGACTTTCGATTGAATGATAATTCCTCCTCCTTGAGAAACTCTTGAACGTCTGGGGATTCAAACCACCCTGACAGTTGCTCTATCCGTTGTTGGAACTCTTGATATTGCTCAGGTTCAGCCTGGTCTAAACCAAGTCGTCGGTATTGTTCGGCACAAAGCTTGAGTGATAATAACTCATTGCGCCGACGGGATACGGTGTCTCGTCGTTGCCGTTGCCTACGTTGTGTAGCCACCTTTGGGGTACAACCAATGGTACCAACATTGAAAGGAATCGAGCGATTCATACCCAGGGTACAGGAAAATACCGCATCGTACAGCAGCTTGCAGGAGAACCCCTTGTGTTTAGGTAACGAATCAAATCCTTCACGCGCAATCCAAGTTTTCTCCAACTGCTCGTAAACCACTAAGGCTTTGGGAATATCAAAGTTGTGATAGGTCGCTCGCTGCCAAGGCTGACCAGTATGGTTGCTCGGACCCGCTTGTTTTTCATAGGTAAACAGCCCAAACATAGTGGATAATGCATCCCGAATGCGGCGAACACTACTGGCACTTGTGGTCGCCTTCGCACCCCAAAACGTATCAAGGAATTTCGCTGAATAAGTCACTGGCACGGTCAGCGAAATTGGCTCTAGCAAGTGATGGACACGGTCTGCACACACCTGAGTTCTCTTGGGAAATGCAGAAATAGCGAAGACATCTAGCTGCTTAGCGGCACAGTACAGGAGATTATTGAGAAAGCCCAAGGTGGCCAAGAGCTTGCCATTCGTCCAGCGCTGAACCTTCACAGCAATTTCTAGCTGGAGTCTAGCTAACTCGTCAGCAGGCGTTTCAGTCGGATGAACTGTAGCGGTGAAAATATCCATTGAAAGGGTGTAAATTTTCTATTTTGAGAGCATTGACTACACCTCAGCTCTCACTCAGACAACCAAATTTTAGTACAAAATTACTGATTTGAATCTAATTAAATCTATTGATGTGGGATGTTTAAAATGGACATTGGTGATAAAAGCATCTTTACCCTGAGTGAGTGTTTTTCCTAGATTTGATGGTTAGGAGTCTTATCCGATGTACATTTGCAACTCGCAACACTAATAAGGAAGAGAAATGCTTTTATCACCAAGTTAGATAGAGAGAGTTTGACAACATTATTAAGCGTAATAGAAGAAGTATCAGTATCACCTGCGCTCGCACCTCCCCTCGGGGAAAGCCGCGAATTTAATCTGTCTAGGAAATTAGAGGACAATGCTCACTGAGGAGCACCAGTTTTGTGAACAACTGTTCCCCCAACGACTTAAATTTCTCTTAACAGGTATGAAAAACAGGTGGTGATAGGGTAGAGCTAATGGCTCCGATTGACTCAGGACATCCATCCCGCTGACCACCAATTAGCATGAAGTGAGGATAGTAGGCCGCGTTAGTGTTCACAGGACCTGTCTGGCGATCGCACCATCCAGGACTGAACCTTTGACAAAATTTACGACAGAATGGACTTTGCACACTTTTTTCGTTTGAAAACTTGCCCGTAAATGGTCATTTTTGGGTATGTTTTCCCTAAATCAAGGAAAATTTTCTAGAAGTCCTGCTGGGTAAGATTTCGATGCGTCACATGGCACTTGGATGCAGCTTCGCTACCTTTATGCCAACTTAGGCCAAATCCTAAAATTTCTGCGCCACAAGGCTGTAATGCCTATATGATAATTCTTTATGTATCTCGGCTCAATGCCTAGAATAAAAGTAGCGTTGAGAAGGATTCATGATCGCGACACCCCATCTGCCTCAAATAACGGTGGAGGAATACCTGGACTGGGAACCTCGCCAAGAGATTCGGCATGAGTATTGGGATGGGGAAGTGATTGCCATGACCGGGGGCACGATTCCCCACAATGACATTGCCCTCAATCTCTATACGGCACTGCGTCCCCATGTACGGGTAAGAGGATGCCGGGTTAATGTTGCCGATGTCAAAGTCCAGGTCAGCCCCACGCTGTACTTCTACCCGGATCTGCTGGTCAGTTGTGATACTCGTGATCAAGCTGCGATGAAGCTGATTCAATTCCCCAAACTCATTGTCGAAGTGCTGTCTCCCAGTACGGCCAGCAGCGATCGAGGTGACAAGTTCCGCGCCTATCACAAGCTATCCAGTTTGCAGGAATATGTTTTGATTGATTCTGAAGCGGTCAGCGTCGAGTGTTATCGCCGTAGTGAACGTCGTCGCTGGATTTATGAACCCTACACAGAAGGCGACACTATTCTGTTGGAAAGTATTGAGTTTAGCTGTGCGATCGACCTGCTTTACGAAAATGTCACACTTACAGAGTAAGGGTTGCCAAATAGCTTTGTGACGTAAGGTGTGTTCGGAAATGCAAACACACCCCTGACAAACTCTTGTGCTGGATGCTTTCTAAGCTAAGCGGTCCAAACCACCCTCAAATAAATTGCGGATCGTATCCCCAAAATCAGCTCCATCTTTCGCTTTAGAAAGCTCATCAAAAATATCACCATCAGGTGGCTGTTTAGTTAACAACTCCCGTTGCAAGGTATAAAAATGCGTATATATCCCTTCGGTTTCAAGTTCAGCCGTAACAATGCGAAAGCCTTGCAAACCAAGGTAGTTCAAAAATTCATGCATTGTTTTGACTTTGGGCTTCAAACGCTTGCCATTAACGTAGAGATTCATAATTTCATTGGTCATTCCCCGCCCAAGCAGTTGAACTCGGATTTGAAGAAATTGATAGGCTTTTCTAATAGTTGTAGAACTTGGGGGCACTGTAGCAGTCATGTTCATTCTCCTTACTCAAAATCTAGGGCAGTTCATTAAAGTACATTCCGGCACACCAGGAAGTGCGTTGCATTTATAGCTTCAGCAGCGCTTATGGCAAAGTTACAAGCTCTCCCGTTAGATAGAGTGCCCCTTTGTTTTGAAAATCACACTACTTTACCTAGCGTTTCACTTTTTGGGTCTGCTGCGCTGTTAACTTCTGCCATCGTCCGCCTTTACGTCCTCTAGCTCTGGCCGCTTGCAATCCGGCTTGAGTCCGGTCTCGAATCAAGTTGCGTTCAAACTCCGCCAATGCGCTAAACAAATGGAAAATCAGGTTTCCACCGCCCGTCGTGTCAATATTCTCCTGCAACGAGCAAAAGCCAATCTTTCGGCGCTCCAGTTCTTCCACCAAGGGAATCAAGTCCTTGAGCGATCGCTCCAAGCAGTCTAGCTGCCGTATCCCTATACGCTAGTATTCAGCCGCTTTTGAGCCGATATGTGGTCGCAAAAGTATAATCGGGGCATCCTAGATGTGAGTTGCCCAAAAACCCAGTTGATATGAAAAAACAAGCGATCGCTGAATTCACCTTGGAAGATGGCACTAAAGCTTATTTCGAGATTCCGGAGCCAGATGCGGGAGAAGCTGTTGAAAATGTTGCTTTGGGAGAAGAAGTTTATAAAGTTGCAGCAGGTGCAGCGGGAACCTTTGAGCAGGCACTGGATAAGGTAAAGCCCGTAGCTAATACCGTGATTACCCGTCTAAAGGCTGGCTTAACAACACCTGCCGATGAAGTAGAGGTAAAGTTTGGCTTTAAGCTGACGGCTGACGCTGGGGTCTTGTTTACATCCGTAGGGAGTGAAGCCACCTTTGAAGTCACCTTGAAGTGGAAAGAGCAATAGGTTGAGCACAACGAATGTTTGACGAAGAACAAGAGGCAGCTTATAAAGCGAGTTTAGTCCGGTTTTATCAGGATAATAAAGTTATTGGCGCAGGATTGTATTTTAGTCGTGGATACATCCTAACTTGTGCCCATATTGTTACTCAAAGCTTAGGTTTAGGGAAAACACCGCAGGAAATTGCTACAGAGTCTGTGGCAGGAAAGCCCATCAAAATTGACTTTCCCTTCATAGCAAGGCAGCAGTTTCAGAATGCTGAAGTTGTTCCAGAAGTGTGGCAATTCAATCATGAAGACTTAGCAATTCTTAAAATTGTAGAAATTCCAGATGGTGCAAAACCCCTATCGTTTCCAGAATCCACTTACTACAGAGACAATCGATATCATGTTTGCGGATTTCCAAATGGACACCCTGATGGTATATGGTCTCAGGGAAAATTTCTGGGAGAACAGACTAAAGGTAGGGTTCAGATAGAGGATACTAAAACTCAAGGTGTTCCCATTGAGCCAGGATTTAGTGGTGCGCCGGTTTGGGATGAACAATTGGCAGGAATTGCTGGAATCACTGTTGCCCGTGATCGGGAGCGCGAGGCCGCTAAAGTGGGCCTTATGATTCCGTACCAAAGGATTAAACCTGTACTAGAGGCGATCGACCTATTCGAGCTACTGCTGCCCGCAGGAGAGAATTTTGCGCCTCATTGGCGCAATGCTTATCAATTCGTAAGACCTGAAATTTCTACAGAACCCTATCCATCAACACTTCAGGACACAATTCTACAAGTTCAGAATATGACTGGACAGGGTAGTAGTTATCGGGCGATCGAGCGATTTATTGGCTACTTAGCTCAGCCAGAGTTAGGACTCTCCATCCAGCTTAGCCTCCTTCAATGGTTACACGGACAGAGGATAGACGCACTGAAACTTGTGCAGGTAGTCCAACAAGAAGTAGTCGATCAACAAGCAAAGCGCACCTCTGCCATAGCTCCTCATTTAATTGTCTGGGTCAAGGCAGAGTTAAGCAGCAATAGCTATTCTGTACAAGCATATCTGATTCCAAACCGGGAGCAGTATGATTCTAGTGCTTGTATTGGTGTGAAAAAGCTCATGGATCTAGATTCATTAGCTGGTGAAGCACAACTAGAGGAGTTTTTGCAGGTCTGCATAGATCTGAGTGTGGAAGAGTTACCTCATGAAGAAGATGATTTCCCGTCATTGCAAGTAGAAGTTTTCTTACCTCGCCAGTATTTACGCTGGACAGTAGATCGATGGCATGTTCAAAAGAAAATGCCATCTAACCCTAAACCAAAATTAATCAGTTCTCGCTATAGCGTTATTTTGCGGTGCGCAGACCGCTTAGATAGAAGATTCTGTGACGTCCAGATGCAAAGGTTATGGAAGAAAAAGTGGAGCACCTTAAATTTGATAGAAGAACATCCTACTCTTCAGCGCTTGGCTTGTGGCAATAACAAAGATGGTGAGACCCTATACGATGAGCTGGATTCAGAACATATTCTAGGTTGGCAACAGCTTCAGCCACCCCCTTCTGTTTTAGAAGACCAAGCTTGTCACTTTTCGGTTTTGCTAGGTACAGGAACCTTTGTAGCAGTTTGGCTCCATCAGTTTTCACCCAATGTTGAGCGAGAATTTTATCAGCTTTTGAATAATTGTTTGACTGAACTACCTACTAAAGTGACTCATCTTAGAAAAGAAGCACATCAGCGACGTGATAAGAACACTCCTCACATCGGTGAGATGATTGGTTTTATCTGGGATGACCCAATCGTCGTGCCACCCAAGGCAACCCAGCCCCAAAGATTTAGAATGCCTGCTTAAACGGTAAATTCAGATGCATAATCTTCACCTCCTAGCTCTTACTTCCCCTAATCTTTATGAGTACCGATTGGCACATTTTCAAAGGACGGAATTCGGAACAACCGGGACAGCCCTATCAGCCGCGACCTGATGCCATTGATGACCTACCTGCTCCACCACGTTGGCGAGACTTCAGCAAACAAAATGCCGCTAATCCAGAACAGCGCATCACACGCAAGCAGCGGCGGGGAGCTACCTTTTATCCTAGTCAGCAAGAAGTTGAAATGGTCAATGCTGCGCTGTATCTACGGCGACCGCTGTTAGTAACCGGTAAACCAGGAACGGGGAAAACGTCATTAGCCTATGCGGTTGCCTATGAGTTGGGCCTGGGGGAAGTCTTGTATTGGCCCATTACTACTCGCACCACATTAAAAGATGGGCTGTACAGCTATGACGCGATCGGGCGGTTGCAGGATTTTCAGTTATCGAAAAAACAGGGTATTAAAAAGGAAGAGATTTTGGGTCGGATTGGCAAATACATTCGTCTGGGACCCCTCGGAACTGCCTTTTTAGCCGCCGATCGCCCCCGTATCTTGTTAATCGACGAAATCGATAAGAGCGACATCGACCTACCAAATGACCTGCTTCACATTTTTGAAGAAGGGGAGTTCAGTATTCCTGAGCTAGAGCGGATTGCCGATGAACAACCAGAAGTATCGGTACAGACAGCTTATCGGGATGACAGTGAACCCACCTATCAGGCGACCGTGAACATTGAGCGGGGGCGGGTGCGTTGCCAACAATTTCCCTTTGTCATCCTCACCAGTAATGCAGAGCGAGAGTTCCCACCAGCCTTCTTGCGGCGCTGCCTACGGCTAGATATTCAGCAGCCTGACCCCGATCGCCTGCGTCAAATTGTGGCAACTCAACTGGATGAGGAGCTAGCAAAGGAAGCTGAGGACTTAATTAATGATTTTTACAAACGGCGTGAGAGTGGCGGCGGCGATCGCGCGACCGACCAACTGCTGAATGCTGTGTATTTAATTACCCAGGAGAAAGCACCAGAGGGATTAGTCGAGAAGTTGTTTCGTTCTCTCGATAAGTAGGATGAAGCGGGTATGGCAAAATCTGAGCCGACTCACTCAATTCAGCGATTTGCCAGCCTACTACGAGAGGAATGGGCGAAGTTAGATGCTCGGCATCAGGCAAATCTGGATACAGAAGACTTGCTGGATATCTTGTGGTTAGCACACCACATTCAACCTGTAACCCAGACAATTTCACAAGACCAAGTAACAGATGCCGATGTAGTGACCCGCCAAGGACAAGAAACTGTATCTCCGCCTGCCAATCGAGACCCTAAAGTCCCTGTCTACACACCACCTCCCCCAACTGAAGCTGCTGCTGATAAACAACCTGGATTGGGGGCAGGCATACCGTTGCAAGTGCCCGCTGCTAAGGCACTACGATCGCAACTTGACCTGGCACGGGCATTACGTCCCCTGATGCGAAAAATTCCTTCTCCAACGCAGTGTTTTCTAGACGAAGAAGCCACTGTAGTCCAAATCGCTGAACAGGATGTATGGTCGCCAGTGTTAGTGCGTGCCCCGGAACGCTGGTTTGATTTGGCGATCGTGGTAGAAGACAGCCCTTCCCTGAAGTTGTGGGAGGACACCATTATCGAATTGCAGACTTTAGTAGAACAACAGGGAGCATTTCGCCAGATTCGCACCTGGGGCTTACAAGGTGACAAGAATGGGCCGATTCGGGTAGTCCCCAACTGGCAACCGACCGCTACAGTGCTATCATCTCGTCCTCCCAGTAGCTTATTAGACCCAACCGGTAGGCGGCTAATTTGGCTCGTGAGCGACTGTACATCCGAGTTGTGGGATTACCCCGCACTCTATAAAACCCTGGAGCAATGGGGGAAACATTCACCATTGGCGATCGTGCAACTGTTTCCCGAGCGGCTCTGGGATAGAACGGCGTTGGGACTTGGCAAGCCCATGTATCTATATGCTGCCACTCCTGGCGCGACTCAAGCCATGTTGAGTAGGGGAGCGGTGCCAGTG
>NZ_JBLZFZ010000059.1:0-42775 GCF_050753385.1 Pantanalinema rosaneae CENA516 | reverse complement strand
AGATGTGTATAAGAGACAGTCCCACCACCCACCGCCATAAACTCACGATCGCCCTCGCCATCACGCTCCTCACCACAACCTTAATTAGTGGAACTCGCTGGCTTGGTTGGTTCCAGAATGCCGAATTGCAGGCATTTGACCAGATGATGCAGTGGCGACCCTCGGAAGGGGCAGATCCTCGCTTACTGGTAGTGACGATCGATGAAAACGATATTGCCACCCAACGCCGACGGCAGGAATCGCTGGTGAAAGAAGGCAAGGCTATATCCCTATCGGATCACTCCCTCAACCGCCTGTTGGCACTGTTGGCAACCTATCAACCCAGGGTAATTGGGTTAGATCTCTACCGCGACTTTGCCCCTGAGCACACTCCGCCGGAACTCCTGTCTCGTCTACAACGACTGCAAAATCTGGTGGGCATTTGTAAGGTAAACTTTACCCGGCTAGATCCAGGGATTCGACCACCCACGGGAGTAGCCAGCGATCGCGTGGGATTCAGCGACTTTGTGGATGATGCCGATGGCGTGGTGCGGCGACAGTTGGTGTTTATGAATCCGCCGCCGTCCTCCCGGTGTCAAGCTAAGTATGCCTTTAGTTTCCATCTGGCATATCGCTATCTCCAGGCAAAAGGCATTCAACCGAACTTCACCGGCGATGGTAATCTCCAATTAGGTCAGCAGGAATTACAGCGGCTCCAATCCCGCACTGGCGGCTATCAAGATCTGGATGCTAGAGGGGGGCAGATCTTGCTAAACTATCGGGCGACTGCCACGATCGCGGAACAGGTTGCCCTCACCACGTTGCTATCTGGCGAACTTGATCCGACCGTGTTAGAAGAAGCGATTCGCGATCGGATTGTGCTAATTGGGGTGACGGCAAAGGATAGTGAAGATCGGTGGCTAACTCCCTATGGCAAGCAACCCGAAGCGCAAATGCCAGGGGTGTTTTTGCAGGCACAGATGGTCAGCCAGGTTCTCAGTGCTGTCTTAGATCAACGTCCGTTATTGTGGGTTTGGTTGCCGTGGCAAGAGATGCTGTGGATTGGTGGCTGGTCGCTGATGGGTGGCTTACTGGCATGGCGCTTTAACCCATCTCGCGATCGGCGCTCATCCCTGCGATGGTTGGGGGCAATGGGGCTGGCTACGAGTTGTCTGGTGGGTGGATGCTTTTATCTCCTGTTGCAAGGGGGATGGATACCGCTCGTTCCCGCCACACTGGGACTATTCCTGACCGGCGGGAGTGTCACGATCTGCCTCAATACTCAACCCGCTCGATCGCTATCCACCCGTCTTGATCCATCATTTAGGAGTTAGTTGGTATATGAAATTATTTATTTCTCCCCTGATCTGGAGTTTGGCGATCGCAGTACCACTTCCTGGGATTGCCAGGGAATTTTCAGTTCCTCCAGACCAATCACAACGGACTCTCCGCCAGTTCGCCCAGCAACTCCCTACCCCACCAGATACAGGCTCCCCCAGTAGACCGAATCGCGGCGGTGGGACGTATTTTGATCCACTATTGCGAAGTGTGCCGATTAGAAGCATAGGAGGTGGAAGCCGGGGCAACACGTATTTTCAATTGCCTGATCCCCCCCCTGGTGATCCGCCAGAGGGTCGTCGTCGGGGTGGAGCAACTCGGGGAACCGTAAATCAAGGAGTATGTCCAAAGTTACCGATCGCGCTAACCGCGTTAGTCCCTGCGATCGGGGAACCAACGGCTGATGCCGCTGAAAAGCCGGGTCAAGTGTGGGGCAATACGACCCAAGCCCAACCCACCTTCTGGTTCTACACCCCCTACCCACAAGCGGCAGACTACTCGGTGCGGTTTGAACTGCGGCGGGATGGTGCCAGTAATTCGATGTATCGAACCAGTCTGACGTTACCGAACCAACCAGGCATTGTCAGATTGCAGTTACCCGACACTGTAAGTTTGGAGGTGAATCAACGCTATCGCTGGTTCCTGACGGTGGACTGTCAACCCTTGAGTGATGCTACTCCCGTCTCGGTGGAAGGGGTGATCCAACGAGTGGCAGTCAATCCTGATTTAAGCCGATCGCTCACCAATACCTCCGCCCTAGAGCAAGCTGCTTTATATGCCAAAGCCGGAGTTTGGTACGATGCCCTGACAATTCTGGCAGAATTACGACAGCAGGATCCTCAAGCCGCAACAAACTGGCGAACCCTACTGAAAGAGGTGGGATTAGGTGACCTGGCAGACAAGCCGATCGTGGACTGCTGCAAACCGGAATCAGGTCAGTCGCCTTAGGCGGGAGGGTCGCTGCTGGCAGTGAGGGAATTAGTCTAACTGAACAACTGCTTGACTACACAGTGAAAGTTCGGCAATAGCGGTGAAGTAATTTCATCCTCAGCCAGGACTGTGGCGACCCGTTTCAACACGGTCGTTTCGCGGCGGTAAACTTCGACCTGTTGTAGCTCTCGGCTGACAATCCAATATTCCTGCACACCCTGAGCCGAATAAAGTTTGAGCTTGGCTTCGCGATCGCGGCGTTCATTCAGGCTACCGGGGGACAGAATTTCCACAATCAGTTCGGGTGCCCCGGTGAGATGCCCTGCTTCGTCAATGAGCTGCGTCAGGCGATCGTGACTAATCCAAATCACGTCAGGAATCACATTGTCTGCTTCGCTAAAAATCACTCCGGGAGTTGGAAAGGCTTCACCGAGTTGGCTGATATCTGACCATGCTTGCAGTTGTGAGCAAATATTTCGGATCACTGCTTGATGTTTGATATGCGGTGCCCGGGTCACAAACAGTTCTCCATTGATGATTTCGTAGCGTTTCCACTCATCGTTAGACAATAGCTCCAGATCAGCCGTTGTCCAGCGCAATTGTTCCGGGATGGTTTGGCTCATAATTAACGCCTTGGCAGAAAGTTCGTTGGCTGACAGCCGCCCTGCATCTATGATATAGCCGCCGATGGACTGTTAAAGAGTTCTATGATTAGTGACGACCTGTAAGTGCTCCCCCTAATCCCCCTTTTTAAGGGGGATTAGGGGGAGCTTGGCTTGGTTCCCTCCTTAACTAAGGAGGGTTAGGGAGGATCGAACGATTCAGGTGACGAATCAACACTCTAATCAGTTCATTCGGGACACGTTCATGGCTTACAGAATTTTCTCTAGTCCATACACCAGGGTTTTGAGTTGGATGACTTTGCGGATCGAGAGTAATACCCCTGGCATGTAACAAGCCCGATCGCTGGTGTCATGGCGCAGGGTGTAAATCTGACCGGGAGCGCCGAAGATCACTTCCTGGTGGGCGATTAATCCGGGGAGGCGAATGCTGTGGATACGGATACCTTCATCGGCGAGGCTACCTCTAGCACCGGGGATTTTTTCGGTTTCCTCAACTTGGGCAGGATTGAAGGTCTTACCGAGTTCTGCCAACATTTGCGCCGTTTGAATCGCTGTCCCACTGGGCGCATCGGCTTTCTGGTTGTGGTGCAGTTCAATAATTTCCACATGGTCGAAGTATTGGGACGCTCGAATTGCCGCCTGTTGCAGCAGCACCATGCCGATCGAGAAGTTGGGAATAATCAAACATCCGGTACTGGCTTTATCGGCAAATTCTGCCAGGTCTTGCAGTTGCTCCGGGCTGAGTCCAGTTGTGCCAATCACGGGACGCACTCCATAGGCAATCGCCGATCGCACATTGTCGTAGACCGAATCGGGATGGGTGAAATCGACCATCACTCCCAGTTGTTTTTCCTGGGAAACAAATGCCAGCATCGGCTGAAAATCATTAGTAATGGGCACTTCCAACGGGCCACAGCCTGCTACTTCTCCGGCATCTTGACCCAACACATCGGGATTGCGATCGACGGCTCCCATTAACACTAGATCGTCTGCCTGGGCAACGGCTTTAATCACTTCGCGCCCCATTTTTCCGGCGGCACCATTTACCAGCACGGGAATTGGCTGATTTACCATAGCTCACTCTGCCTCTGAATCACCTATATGGGAAGATCACTGACGTAAGAAGCGCTTGCCGAACTAGCCCCCTAAATCCCCCAATGCTGGGGGACTTTGAAGAGGTTTAGCTCCCCCAGCATTGGGGGTTGGGGGGCAATGCATCGTTATTTCAGCACTGTTCACCTACATGGCATTGTAGGGCGAGTTCCATGCGTTAATAGGAAATAGGGCAGTCAACTTCGGCAGTGATTTATGGCAAAAGGACCCCCTCCCAGCGAACAACGCTTGATTCTGGATCAAATCAAGTGGCAGAAGTACGAAGCGATCCTGGCAGACAGTCGCTCCCAGCGTACCGCACGGTTTACCTACGATCGCGGACGCTTAGAAATGATGCATCCCCTGGATGAACATGAACGCTGCCACAAGCTGATTGAGTCGCTGTTGCTGGTGTTAGCTGATGAACTGAGGTTACGGCTGGAAGGCTACAAAGCGCCAACCTTAAAACGGACTGACTTGCAACTGGGGACAGAACCGGAAAGCGCCTACTACATCCAGCATGAACCAGAGATGCGAGGTCAGTCGGAGATTAATTTAGAGACTGATCCGCCGCCCGATTTAATTCTGGAAGTGGCGTTATCGAAAAGCGCGATCGATAAGTTGCCGATCTATGCCCGGTTAGGCATCCCAGAAGTCTGGCGCTATTTGAGTCAGCCAGGAGATAACTTCCTCAAAGGCCAATTGCTGATTTATCGTTTGCAAGACCAGGGCTACGTTGAATCGAATACAGGATTAGCGTTTCCCTTCCTCCCTGCCGGAAAAATTCTTCAGTTTATTGATGAAAGTGATGCTTTAGGATTAATGTCTGCCTTACGCAACTTCCGGCAATGGGTGCAGGAGACGACTGCGTGATATGGTGATCGGATAGTCCTGCCCAGCCATGCTACCTGTAGTGAAATCATGCCAGGTGAAGTTGTCGAAATTCTGACTGCGGACGAGGTGCGTCGAACTGTAAACCGACTTGCCTCTCAGATGATTGAACGATCGGGTGATTTATCCCAGTTGGTGTTACTGGGAATTTACACTCGCGGTGTCAGTTTGGCGCAGATTCTAGCCCGACAGATCGAAATTTTGGAACAGATCGCTGTACCCGTGGGCGCGATCGACATTACCTTTTACCGGGATGATTTGGACACGATCGGGCTAAGGACTCCCGCCAAAACTGAAATTCCCTTTGATCTGACTGGAAAAACCGTGATTCTGGTCGATGATGTCATCTTCAAAGGTCGAACCGTCCGAGCCGCATTGGAAGCGGTGAAAGATCATGGCAGACCCCAGGTGATTCGGTTAGCCGTGTTGGTCGATCGGGGACATCGCGAACTCCCCATTCATCCAGACTTCATCGGTAAGCAACTGCCAACAGCGAGAGAAGAAACCGTGAAAGTCTACATTCAGGATTTAGATGGGCGAGACGGTGTGGAGTTATGGCGAGGTTAAGTCGCTGCATCCCTTTGCCGTTTAGCTTTAGGCTGTAACTGTAACCCTATTTCCTTGGTACAGTTCCGTGGCAGAAACTCAACTTCGCAAAGCCGATCATCTTCGCATTTGCTTAGATGAAGATGTGCAATGTCGAGAGACAACCAATGGCTTAGAACGCTATCGCTTCCAGCATTGTTGCTTACCCGAACTCGATCTCGATCAAATTGATCTCAGCACCACCTTTCTCGGCAAATCCCTAACGGCTCCATTGCTGATTTCCTCCATGACTGGAGGCACTGACCTGGCAAAAACGATTAATTATCGTCTAGCCACGATCGCTCAAGAGTACAAGCTCGCGATGGGAGTCGGTTCCCAAAGAGTAGCAGTCGAAGATCCTCAGGTGGTTTCTACCTTTGCCGTGAGATCGGTGGCTCCTGATATCCTGCTATTCGCTAATCTCGGTGCAGTGCAATTGAATTATCAGTATGGCTTAGACGAATGCCGTCGAGTGATCGAGATGTTAGAAGCCGATGCGTTAATTTTGCATCTCAATCCATTGCAGGAATGTGTGCAAACCAAAGGTGATACTAATTTCTCTGGACTACTCGATAAAATTGCCGGATTATGTGAAAAATTACCTGTCCCAGTCATTGCCAAAGAAGTCGGTAATGGTATTTCTGGCACGATGGCAAAGCAATTGATTCAAGCTGGAGTCGCCGCGATCGATGTAGCGGGAGCCGGAGGCACATCCTGGGCAAAGGTGGAAGGAGAACGCGCTCAAGATCCCTTACAACGGCGGTTAGCCACGACCTTTGCAGACTGGGGTATTCCCACAGCAGAATGTATTACCTCCGTCAGAGCGATCGCCCCCCATATTCCCCTAATTGCCTCCGGTGGACTCCGCAACGGCTTAGAAGCCGCCAAAGCGATCGCCCTGGGAGCCAATTTAGTCGGCATGGCACTGCCCTTTCTGCAAGCCGCCCACGACTCCGAAGCCGCCCTCCATACGTTAGTCAGCTTCCTCACCGCCGAACTGAGGACAGCCATGTTCTGTACTGGCAACGCCACCCTCCCGGATCTCAAGCAATCCGGCTCACTGCACCTAATCCAGTAGCACCTCCCTATCTCCCCCATCTCCCTATCTCCCCCACTCTCCCCACCTCCCCATCGCCAAACAGTGGGATTCTCACTACCAAACCACGGGTTATCCACACTCTAAGTTTCCATCGGGATTTGCCACGATCAATGATGTAGGTCGGAGGACACCCCATGAAGACATTCTCTATCGAAGCCATTTATAGCTGGTATCGCAACACCATTCGCAATCCGAAATATCGTTGGTGGATCATTTTAGGCTCATTACTCTATTTGATCAGCCCCCTGGATATTTCCCCTGACTTTCTCCCGATCGTCGGTTGGATTGATGATGGGGTAATCGCAACACTGTTAGTGGCAGAAGTTTCACAAATCCTGCTCGATCGCTTGAAAGTGAAAGGCAGCAAGGAAACTGCGACCGATACCACAACGGCTAGTACGTCCTCCGGCACAGATACGGTTGATGTGAATGCAGTTTCGATCGACTAAGCATCAACAGCCACAATCTATTTCCCATCCAGGGCGGTATTGGATTAAGCGATCCAAGCCGCTTTTTTATTGCTATCAATTTAGTGTGTGAATGTGACAGCTCAGATCCCCCTGCCTCCAGCATCCCCCTTATCAAGCTACGGTGTACACACATCTCCTCAACCGCCTTAAGATCCTGCATTTTGCCCCCCTAGCCCCCCAATTCTGGGGGGAACTCAGGATTCAAAGTCCCCCAGAATTGGGGGATTTAGGGGGCGCAGAGAACTGAAACGAAGTCCGGCGCGACTTATGTGTACCCGATAGCCTTATCAAGGGGGACTGAGGGCAATCAATTCGGGGTGAAAAGCTGTCCCGCAAACGGCGTAAATCGATGTGACTGCCATATTCGGCTGAAAACGATCGCTTTTTAAAGGAAAAGTTAATTTTCTGCAACAAAAATTGAGTAAAAATGCCGATCTTGACAAATAAATGTAAAAGCTCTTTGCGATATTTTTATCAAATTGTGTCGGATAGGGGCTGAAATGCCCATGTGGTAACGGTTTTCTGATACAAACATTCATGGTAGCTATTTAGCACCACGCCACTCTCTCGGACCATCTAAGGAGCTTAACCGCATGTTCACTCACGTCAAGCCCACCATTCGGCACGTTGCGCCCGATGACCTGCGCGGACGATCGCTGCTTAAGGTGGTCTACGTCGTGCTAGAGCCTCAATACCAAAGTTCACTGTCGGCAGCGGTACGCTCAATTAACCAGAACCATCCCCATCTGGCTGTCGAAATTAGTGGCTATTTGATTGAGGAACTGCGCAGTGCCGAAAATTACGAAGCCTTTCAACGCGATGTGGCAGAGGCGAATATCTTCATTGCCTCGCTGATTTTCCTGGAAGACCTGGCTGATAAAGTGGTGGCGGCTGTAGAACCTCACCGCGATCGGTTAGATGTCGCGGTCGTCTTCCCATCCATGCCCCAGGTGATGCGCCTGAATAAGATGGGTAGCTTCTCGATGGCACAACTGGGTCAATCCAAGAGCGCGATCGCCCAGTTTATGAAGAAGCGGAAAGAGCAGTCTGGCTCTAGCTTCCAAGATGCCATGTTGAAACTGCTCAACACCCTGCCGAAGGTGCTGAAGTACCTGCCGATGGATAAAGCGCAGGATGCTCGCAACTTCATGTTGAGTTTTCAGTATTGGTTAGGCGGCAACCAGGAAAACCTGGAAAACTTCCTACTGATGCTGGCGGATAAGTATGTGTATAAAAACGCCAACGATGGCAACTCCCTGCAATATCAAGAACCCGTTACCTACCCCGATTTAGGCATCTGGCATCCTCTGGCTCCCTGCATGTATGAGGATGTCAAAGAATATCTCAACTGGTTTAACTCCCGATCGGATATTTCCAGCGATGTCAAAGATCCCTTGGCTCCCAGTGTCGGTTTAGTGCTGCAACGGACGCACTTAGTCACGGGGGATGATGCCCACTATGTGGCGATGGTGTCGGAGTTAGAGGCAATGGGAGCGCGGGTGGTGCCCGTGTTCGCGGGTGGTTTGGACTTCTCCAAGCCCGTCGATGCCTTCTTCTACGATCCAATTACCAAAAATCCGATCGTCGATGTCGTTATCTCCTTAACCGGATTCGCTCTGGTCGGGGGTCCCGCTCGGCAAGATCATCCCAAGGCGATCGAATCCCTGAAGCGGCTGAATCGTCCCTACATGGTGGCACTACCCTTGGTCTTCCAAACCACGGAAGAATGGCAGGATAGCGATCTGGGTCTACACCCGATTCAAGTGGCGTTGCAAATTGCCTTACCAGAATTGGATGGCGCGATCGAACCGATTATCCTCTCGGGTCGGGATGGCACCACTGGCAAAGCGATCGCCCTGCAAGATCGGGTGGAAGCGATCGCCCAACGGGCCATGAAGTGGGCGAACTTGCGTCGTAAGCCGAAGCTGACCAAGAAAGTCGCGATTACAGTGTTCAGCTTCCCGCCAGATAAAGGGAATGTGGGAACTGCCGCTTACCTGGATGTGTTTGGTTCCATTTATAAAGTGATGGAATCGCTGAAACACAATGGCTACGACGTCGAAGGCTTACCGGATACCGCCGAAGCCTTGATGCTGGAAGTGCTACATGATGCCAAAGCCCAGTACAACAGCCCCGAACTGAATATTGCCTACCGCATGTCGGTCGAGGAATACGAGCGGCTGACTCCCTACTACGATCGCTTGATTCCCTCCTGGGGTCCGCCTCCCGGTCACTTAAACACCGACGGTCAAAATCTGTTGGTTTACGGGAAATCTTTTGGCAACGTGTTCATTGGGGTACAACCGACCTTCGGCTATGAAGGCGATCCGATGCGGCTCCTGTTCTCTCGTTCTGCCAGTCCTCACCACGGCTTTGCTGCCTACTACACCTACCTGGAGCAAATCTGGCAAGCCGATGCCGTCCTCCACTTTGGGACTCACGGTTCACTAGAATTCATGCCCGGTAAGCAGATTGGTATGTCGGGCGAGTGCTTCCCCGACAGCCTGATCGGCACGATTCCCAACCTGTATTACTACGCAGCGAATAACCCCAGTGAAGCGACGATCGCCAAGCGCCGCTCCTACGCAGAAACGATCAGCTACCTGACGCCTCCTGCTGAAAATGCCGGACTCTACAAAGGCTTGAAGGAACTAAGCGAACTGATCGCCTCCTACCAGACCTTGAAGGACACCGGACGGGGCGAGTCGATCACCAACACCATCATGGACAAGTGCCGCATGGTGAACCTGGACAAAGACATTCACCTGCCCGACCAGGATGCCAAGGACATGTCTCTGGAGGAACGGGATGCGATCGTTGGCAAGGTCTACATCAAACTGATGGAGATCGAATCGCGCTTGCTGCCCTGTGGTCTGCATGTGATTGGGAAGCCACCTTCTGCTGAAGAAGCGATCGCGACTCTGGTGAATATCGCTGGACTCGATCGCGAGGAAGAAGGCATTCTCAGTCTGCAACGAATTATCGCCAATAGCCTCAGTCGCAACATTGATGAAATCTATCAAAACAGCGATCGGGGTGTGCTGGATGATGTGCAGTTGTTAAACGACATCAATCAGGCAGTCCGAGCCGCCGTCACCGCAATGGTGCAAGCTCAGACCGATGCCGATGGGCGGGTGTCCCGTGTCACCAAGCTCAACTTCTTCAACATGGGTAAGAAGGAACCCTGGGTTGAGGCACTGCACGAAGCGGGCTACACCAAAGTCGATACTGAGCAGATTAAACCGCTGTTCGAGTATCTAGAGTTCTGTCTCAAGCAAGTTGTGGCGGATAACGAACTGGGTGCGCTGCTAACGGCTTTGGAAGGCGAATACATCATGCCGGGACCCGGTGGTGATCCAATCCGTAACCCGGATGTATTGCCCACGGGTAAGAATATTCATGCCCTCGATCCCCAATCCATCCCCACAGCGGCGGCAGTCAAGTCGGCCAAAGTGGTCGTCGATCGCTTGCTTGCCCGTCAATATGCCGATAACGGTGGCAAGTACCCCGAAACGATCGCCTGTGTGCTGTGGGGAACGGACAACATCAAGACCTACGGCGAATCGCTAGCGCAGATCATGTGGATGGTCGGTGTGCGTCCCTTACCGGATTCACTGGGACGGGTGAATAAGCTGGAGTTAATTCCCCTAGAGGAACTGGGTCGTCCTCGGATCGACGTGGTTGTCAACTGCTCCGGCGTGTTCCGTGACCTGTTCATTAACCAGATGGCATTGCTCGATCGCGCTGTGAAAATGGCTGCCGAAGCCGACGAACCCCTGGAAATGAACTTTGTTCGCAAACACGCGATCCAGCAAGCTAAGGAATTAGGGGTGGAACTGCGGCAAGCGGCAACTCGGATCTTCTCTAATGCCTCCGGCTCCTATTCCTCCAACGTCAACCTGGCGATCGAGAATAGCACCTGGGAAAGTGAAGCCGAGTTGCAGGATATGTACCTGTCTCGCAAGTCGTTTGCCTTCTCCTCGGATAACCCCGGCAACATGGATCAAAGTCGGGAGATCTTTGAATCGGCGCTGAAGACGGCAGAAGTCACCTTCCAGAACCTCGATTCGTCCGAGATCTCGCTCACCGATGTATCTCACTACTACGACTCCGATCCGACGAAGGTCGTCGCCCGCCTCCGGAATGATGGCACGTCTCCCACCTCCTTCATTGCCGATACGACCACGGCTAACGCCCAGGTGAGAACTCTCTCCGAAACTGTCCGACTGGATGCCCGTACCAAACTCTTGAATCCCAAGTGGTACGAAGGCATGTTGTCCCACGGCTACGAAGGTGTGCGGGAACTCTCGAAGCGGCTGGTCAACACGATGGGCTGGTCGGCAACAGCAGGAGCCGTGGATAACTGGGTCTACGAAGATGCCAATACTACCTTCTTCAAGGACGATGAGATGTGTAAGCGCCTGCTTGACCTCAACCCCAACTCCTTCCGCAAGATGGTGACAACCCTACTGGAAGCTAACGGTCGTGGCTATTGGGAAACCACCGAGGAAAACCTCGATCGCCTGCGCCAGTTGTACCAGGAAGTCGAAGACCGCATCGAAGGCATCGACTAAGCGATCGCTAACTTAAGTTCAGGGGTAGCCATTCACTACCCCTTTTTTATTGCGTTAGAACCGTGTGATGCCCCAACCTCACTGATCGCCTTGCGCTACTCCAAAGTTGTAATCGTCACAGTGCCGCCCTCAACTGCTTCAATCTGGATCTTAAACCCATATAGTAAGCTCATCCCAACCAGCGGATCTGCCTCTGATGCTGCTACATCAATCACCTGGGGTTGACCATCCCAAATCACGATCGCTTTATACATATCAAAGATCACCTCACTGCCATCGCCTAAGGTACCAACGTCACGAAACTGCCAAGGTAACCCAAGGGCCGTGATAGTGGATGGTGGAAGCGCCAAAAACCCGGTGAAACCTGTGTCAATCACAGCCTCAATCATTTGCTTTGGTGAATTAGCAAAACCGACGGCAACCCGAATGATGGCTTCGCATCTCTGATTCACAAAGCCTTGCATCATCCGGAATGCTTCCGACTCCGGGAGCCAAAGCGATAGACTGCTCGATACCCAATCCGAATAACCCACGGTTGAGCATCAGGATAGCGCTGATACAGGCGATCGGTTGCCGCAATCGCTGTATCAGCCATTTCAAAAGCACCCGTTTCAATATCGATCGCGACTATCTTGCCGTCATTACCTGCCTCAACCTGGGAGCGCACCTGAGATTCATAAATCTCATTGCCGCGTTGGGCAAACTCCTCTTTGCTGTAGCGGGGTTGTCGAACTGTCATGAGCTTGTAATTACGGCAATGGTTGCTTTTTTATTTTAACCTGGGCAATTATACCGAGGATTACCAGTTAGACGAAACACTTTAAATAATTACCTCTAATATTAGGTGGTGTACTAGTGCTACAAGAAATGTTTTGGATTCCAGGGTAGTTTAGAGCGATACCCAATGATCACGTTGTCAATTAAGTCAGAATCCGTACTTTGGGTAGAAAGATGATAGCTAATATAGCCTCGTCGATACCAACGTGAGGTTATGGATGGCAAATCATCTCTAGGTTCCCCTCTAATTTCTTTTGGAAACATCTGATCTACCCATTTTTGAGCGATCGCTTGGCTGAACTTTTGGTTCGTTCCTTTGGGATAGATCACAACTGCATAGGGAATCTGTGTATCTTTTTCCTCAGAAAATAGTAGGAATAAATCAACCTCTGATGACTTGTTAACCAACTCAACAAATCCCAGTTCTGCGCCGCGTGGATGTTGATAATGGTAGTAGTAAGCTAGATGCCAGGATGCCACCCGAACTATTTCAGGGTCATTATCATCACCTAACTCAATTAATAAAGGTTCAAGATCATCAATTTTGTAATTTTCATCCGTTGCTGCCGCGATCGCAATATCAACCCGTCCTGCATTGATTAAACGACGCACCGCATTCGGATCTCGGCTAAATCGTTCATGGGCATCAAACCCTAAATTACACGGAAAGTAGGGAATATAAGGTTCTGGTTCTGGCGAATTCTCTAAGATATTCAGTAGCCATTCTTTAGCATCAAACCCTGCTTTAGGAATCACACTCCAAAATGCTCCAGCTACTCCTGGACGCTCCAGTTCTTTAACTCGAATCAGTGATATCAAATCATCGAAAGGTGGCATTCCAACAATTGATTGCTGATCCTGCTCATACTTTTCCTCCTCGTCCAACTCCCAAGCTTTGTCTTTCCTAGAAACAGCCTTGCTACAAAACTTGCCAATCTGATAGGCGGCACAGGCTCGAAGATTTAGATCAAGATGGTCTAGCATTTCTAACAAATCTGTTCCAACTTCTTGCCAAGTTGAATCATAAGCACCCAAAAAAAGTTGTGCGGCGACGATCGCTTCTTTTGTCAGGGCATGATGATCTTCTAAAGCGGCTAATTCGTTTAACCAGTTGATGATTAAGCGGTGAAAAAAAGTCTCTTTCTCTAGAAACTCTAACTTCGAGCAAAACAACTCAAAAATGCCGGGAATATGTAGCGTTTGAGTGGCAATGGCGGCAAAAATACTCTTGATTCGTTGCTCAGTCGGACATGGCTGGTAATCATCACAATTAGAGCGTTGTGACTCCTCCATTTTTAAGGCACGAATCAGCTGATCAATTGCCCTATCTCGCACCCAATATTCTGGATGAGCAAGTAAATTGATCAATGTCTCAAAGATTGCATCCCACTCCTTCGAGCTATATGGGAAGTCAAGTGGAAGATCTAGAAAATCAACTGGGTTACTATCCCATTGAGGTGAAAAGGTTTCTGGTGTAAATACATTTTCCCGAACAGCTTTAAGGTGCTGCTGAAAATTCTCCTCTGAACCCATGTTTAGAAATAGCTATAACTATTAGTTAATTGTTTAGACTATTTGGTTTGTATCGATAAGGCTATTGTTGGGACTCGGTGATTAGGTCGCTAATTAAAACGATCGCTAAAAACACCCCAGCTACCGTCAGACCGATCGTGCGGCTGTGAGTCGTGGCAAGTGCCATTAATGCCAGAATGATCAAGGTTGGTAATTTGGTTTTGACGAAGGTTTCTAAGACTTGGCGGAGGTCGCTATTCAGGGCTTGGCGTTCCGCTAATGTGCGCCGATCGCTGAAATAACTGAGGAATTGACCGCTTTTAATCAAGGTAAATACCTTGCTGCGAGTCGCAGGATAAAACGTCGGTCGTAGGGTTAACGCTCGATCGAAATTGGAGACAGCGCCTTCATAATGCTGCAATCGTCGTAACAACAAACCGCGTTGATACCAGAGGTGATGATCGTTCGGTTTCAGCGCGATCGCGCGATCGTAGCTAGCGATCGCCGCCTCGTAATCCCCCAATTGTTTCAGCGTTCTTGCTCGTAACCGCCAGAGCTCGGCATCGGTTGGATTGAGTGCTAACGCCTGATCATAACTCCTGAGTTCGTCTTCATAGCGATCGAGTCCTTGCAGCAGAGAAGCCCGCATCCGCCAGGATTGCTCATCATCAGATTTAGCCGTAATTGCTTGATCACAACAGGCGATCGCGGCTTCTCGTTGGTCAAGTTTAGCTAATACCTTTGCCCGGAGTTGCCAGAGATCGGGATGCTCTGGTTCCAGTTCCATGCCGCGATCGAGCGTGTCCAAACTCTCGGGATAGCGTTCTAAGTCAAACAAGACTAGGGCGCGATCGTACCAAAGTTGGGCGTTATGTAAATCCAGGGATAGGGCGCGATCGTAACTCTCTAACGCCGCTTCATAGTCATATAGCCGCCGCAACGCCTTGCCCCGACCCTGCCACAGGTCAGCCTGCTCCGGACGTAGGGCTAGAGCCTGGTCATAACTGGCGATCGCCTCTCGATAGCGTTGTTTTTTCAGCAAGACATCCGCCCGACTCTGGAGCGCAGGCAAGTCATGGGGGGTTAGCTCAATTGCCGCGTTATAACACGCGATCGCTTCTTCAAAGGCGTGTTGTTCTGTCCAGTGTTGCCCCTGTTGATAGAGCAATACCGTTTTCAATTCTGGTGAGGTCTGCTCATCCGTAATCAACACCTGGCGTTCTTGAGGGGATAGCGCCGCATAGTGTTGATAGTCTACCGAAGCATCATGACCCTGGCTCATAACACTAACACTTACCAGATACGAGGGGCTGAATCTATACCCCCTGTTCTAAAGCAAAAGCAGCATAGCGGTCAAACTGGTGAGTAAAATCGCATTATAAACCGCATGGTCAGCCGTACTAGCCCGAACTCCAGCCTCCTGAGCCTTCATCTCATCCTGAAATTGCCGGAAGTGCCGATGATAGCCATATTTATAGCGGCAGGCAAACAGAAAACCAGGGACAAATAACGTCAGCCCCATGAATAGAGGAATGCCCATAATCAGGTGCGCCAAACCAAAGGCGAGCGATCGTTTGACCATGCCTTTCCAGGTATGAATCCCCTGCCGAAAGATTTTCTCCTCGATTTCTGCCAGAAATGGCACTGCCAGAATCATCAAGAGCCAAAAGCCGATCGTCAGAATGGTTCCTGCGTCAAACCGAATGAACCCAGTCGAGGCGGCGACCTCATCCGCTTGTTGAATGGTGATTAGAGGCTGAAACGTCACATTAGTAGAGTAACCGAATAGCCAATTTGCCCAGCCCGTATGCATAAAGTCGGGGGACAAGGTGCCAATGACTCCGGCAGTAAGCAAGGTACAGGTCAGAATTAGGATTGCTCGTACATAGGTCAGCGGTCCACTCCGGAAATAGACCCACCAAACTAAATCCAACCGATGTTTGTTGTTCCAGACCTCTCGCCCAATTAACCAGACCATGATGCCAGAAAAGGCGATCGACACGAGGGCTTTAAATACTTCGACCCATACCCCCTGTCCGTAATGGGTAATCAACAGAAAGGTCGCTAGAAATAACAATGGATATTTCAGGACATTCAGAAGAACTTTGCTATACAGAAAGACGCGTTGGAATCGGAGTTTGGTGTAATCCACGGGTGTAGTGCAAGGAACGATCGCGACTAGTAGTAGACTGACTGTTGCAGCCTAGTAAATATTGTCAACATACTTCAGAGCTGCGGCTGTTGACCTACGTAAGCTTAAGGAAATAGTGTCATGAGTACAGAAGCCGATCCCGTGAAATTGATGAAACAGATGGTTGGGCAGGCGGCTGCCGCTAGGGTCAAATCTGGCTCCATCGTTGGCTTAGGCACTGGATCAACGGCTGCCTACATGATCGAATCATTAGGAGAACGCTTAAAGTCCGGGGAATTACAGGACATTAAAGGAGTGACTACGTCATTTCAAGGAGATGTCCTGGCGCGGGAATACGGAATTCCACTGATTACCCTGAATGAAGTCGATCGCATTGATATTGCGATCGATGGCGCAGATGAAGTTGACCCCAACAAAAACCTGATCAAAGGCGGTGGGGCAGCGCATACCCGCGAAAAAATCGTTGATGGTTTTGCCGAACAATTTATTGTGGTGGTTGATAGCGGCAAGTTAGTCGATAAGCTGGGCACCACCTTTCTACTGCCGGTGGAAGTTGTGCCGATGGCAATGACTCCGGTGATGCAGGCGATCGAGAAACTGGGTGGCAAACCGCAACTCCGGATGGGCGTGAAGAAAGCGGGTCCAGTGATTACCGACCAGGGTAACTTCGTGATTGATGTCAAATTTGCTAATGGCATTGATGATCCGGCGGGTCTGGAACAGGAACTTAACAATATTCCGGGTGTACTGGAGAATGGTTTGTTTGTTGGTGTCACCGATCTGGTGCTGGTTGGTGAAGTGGTAGACGGCAAACCGATCGTGCGCGAAATCTAATCATGGAGAATGGATCATGCTGGCAATCTGGCATCATCCATTCGCACCATCACATTGTTTCTATTCTTTTCACCTAAAGGCATCCGAACTGTCTACCGTTTAATAGCCTAACTTTTTACGCATGGAATATCAGACCGCAGTAGTGATTTCCTCGGAGGGTCTGGGCATTCTGGAGGTAGAGGCATCAAATGGATAAAACCTCCTATGCGGATATTTGGCGATCTGTTTGATTGGATTAAGCGAGTCCTAACCTGGAAAAAAGGGGAGGAAGTCGTTCGGAAACCCTATGAAGTCCTGAAATTAATTCGCGGGCGGCGCGGCATTCTTAAACTGGTGACGCGGGATATGCCGAGAGCCGTTCGTACCTATATCTTTTCACCCTTTCCGGGCAACCAGACGAATGTGGTGTCGTCCTTTCAAAAAGACATCCATCTTTGTCTCGATCACCTATGGGCACTCGATTCTGAGAAAGGCAAACAGCCCGCCGCCAAACCGAGCACTCCCCGATCTCAGCGCACCCGTCAGTTAAATGCGAAAAGCCACCGAATTTGTGTATTTGAGGCTTCTCGCTTCATCAGCAAAGATGGCACGTATAACACTAATATGATTTATTCCGAGGAACTAGATTTACTCGGAAACGGCTTCCACCGCGATCAATATGCCGTCCCGATTGTGGATGATCTGGCGAATTTATTAAAGGAATTTCCGATCGACACGATCGATTGGCAAGTCGAGATTGAGAGTAGCTGCAAGCGGTATCTCGGCGCTCACTGGCGACCGAATCGCTCCCCAGAAGCCAACTCTGCCATCTAACTACACAGGTAAATCAGCGCGGGGATTGAAGGTTTCCAGTTCCCGCAGTTTTTCGTACAATTCCCGTTCCGGCTCACTCAATTCCTTGGGCGTAACGATTTGCACTTCGACAATCTGATCCCCTCGTTTGCCGCTAATCCCAGGATAGCCTTTGTTTGCCAGCCGCAAGCGTTGCCCCGATCGCACCCCTGGTGGAATCGTCATTTTCACCAAACCATCTAAGGTAGGAATTTCGATCGCTCCCCCTAACACCGCTTCCGCCGGAGTAATCGGCACCTGACAGGCAACATCATTATCTTCCAACTTAAAGAAGGCATGGGGAGCCACGGTAATCTTCAGATATAGATCACCGCCATTCACACCCTGTCCTTTCAGCCGCACCCGTTGCCCCGTGACCATTGCCGGGGGCATATTCACTTCCAGCGATCGTCCATCTTCTAAGCGAATGCGTTCCCGACCACCGAGATACGCCTTTTCTAAGGGCACCGTCAAGCGAGCTTCGGCATCACGCGGGCTAGGGCGGGAAATAGTTCGCGTTTTTTTAGTCGTACCTGGACGAAACACATCCTGCGCCATATTAGCGGCTGTGGCATTTTCGCGCCGATTCAGCAGTTGCTCGACGAAACTATTGAAGTCCCGGAATTCGCCGTAATCAACCTCACCACCCGGACGATCGCTGCCCCGCCCATTCCAACCTCGGAACCCCGAAGCTTTGCCGCCACTTTGGAATCCCCGTTGTTGCCAATAGCGACCAAATTGATCATACTGCGCTCGTTTGACGGAATCAGACAGGACTTCGTAGGCTTCATTGATATCTTTGAACTTTTCTTCCGCCTCCTTATTCCCCGGATTTAAGTCCGGGTGATACTGCCGTGCCAAGCGTCGGAAAGACTTTTTAATCTCCTCTGCACTGACATCTCTGGACACTCCCAGAATGTCGTAATAGTTCCGAAAGTTTTGCATGGAAGAACGGATCAGTAAGCAGGTGGTATGGGAAGAAACACGATCGCGAGTGGGCAAGCCTTGATCGTTATACAGAATCAGTCAGGGGTAATTCAACCATTAAAGCAAAACGCTGATCTGGAATGACAAACTTACAACCAATCATCATCATCATCCCAGTTGTCTTCATACAGATTAGGGCGATCGTTGCGGGGTGGGCGAGCCGGGGGACGACGTTCAGATCGATCGCGTTCGGGGGGACGGGAAGTAGACGGACGGTAATCGCTGGGGCTGGAATAACTGGGACGACTATCGGAACGGGAAGGTTCTGGCTGATCCCAACCGCGATCTCTAGGGGAGCGATCGTCATTTCGGGGATTACTCCGATTCGAGCTATACGCATCGTCATAGCGCGGGCTGGGAGTCGCCGGGCGATCGCTATACCAGGAATCACCGCTACCCGCACCATAGCGATCAGGATTGCGAGGAGTGCTGCTACTGCTGCCATAATCGCGACGGTCATAGCGATCAGCGTTCGCGCCGCTACCATACCCATACCGATCGTCATTGCGAGGCGTACTGCTACCGCTAGTGGAATTGTAATCGCGGCGATCGTAGCGATTATCGTTCCATGAATTGCTAGGGGAACTACTAGAACTATAGTCTCGCCGCTCGTAGCGGTTATCGTTCCAGGAGTTGCTGCCTGCACCATAGCGATCGCTGCCATAGCGAGGTGAGTCATTCCAGGAACTACCACTCGTACCGTAGCGCGATTCCCCGTAGCGCCGATCGTCGTAGTAGTAATCTTCATCATCATCGGTGAAGAAACTCTTGATCGCGCCAAAGAAGCTGTCTTGTTCCTCCTCTTCTTTGTTACGTTGATAAACCTCCCGATTCAGGTCATACAGAGCATCTTGCAAGTCTGCCTGGGCTTGATCAATCCCGCGATCGTCGTTTTGGTTTAGCGCCTCTCGGACTTGTTGCACCGCCCGATCGATGCGGGTGCGATAGGGACTGACAAACTGCATCCCAAAGTCCAGGGTGGCTTCCCGAAGTTGCCGTTCTGCCTGGAAGGTCAGAGCTTCAGCGCGATTACGTTTCTCGACTTTGGCTTTGCGCTGGCGATCAGCATCGGCATACTCTTCGGCTTCCCGAATCATTCGATTGACTTCATCCTGCGATAGGGTTGAGGCTTCCTGAATCGTGACGCTCTGCTCCCGCCCGGTCGTCCGATCCATCGCCGTGACTTGCAGAATCCCGTTGGCATCAATATCAAACGATACCTGTACCTGCGGAATGCCTCTGGGAGCCGGGGGAATCCCGACTAACTTAAACCGCCCCAGGGATTTGTTGCCTACAGCCATCTCTCGTTCGCCCTGGAGGACATGGACTTCCACCATCGTCTGGTTGTCTTCCCCCGTCGAGAAAATATCCGATCGCCGCACCGGAATCGTGGTGTTGCGGGGAATCAGCTTTTTCATCACCCCCCCGATCGTTTCCAGTCCCAGGGATAGGGGAGTGACATCTAGCAACAAAATGTCTTTGACTTCACCCGCCAGAATCCCGGCTTGAATGGCAGCACCCACCGCGACGACTTCATCGGGATTGACGTTCTGATTCGGTTCGCGATCGATGAAACTACGAACTAACTCCTGCACCACCGGAATCCGGCTGGAACCTCCCACCAATACCACTTCATCAATTTCTCCTGGACCCAGGGCGGCATCCCGTAACGCCTGTCTGACAGGGGCGCGTAAGCGGGTGAGGAGATCGTTGCACAACCCTTCAAACTGCGATCGGGTCAGACGAGTTTCTAAATGCTTGGGCCCATCAGCCGTTGCTGTAATGAAGGGAAGATTGATCTCAGTTGTCGTGACTCCCGATAGTTCAATCTTGGCTTTCTCGGCGGCTTCGGTTAATCGCTGGAGGGCTTGCCGATCTTTGCGTAGATCAACCCCTTCCTGTTCCAGAAATTGCTCGGCTAACCAATCGACAATTCGTTGGTCAAAATCATTTCCCCCTAACTGAGTATCGCCACTGGTGGATTTGACCTGAAACACACCATCACCGACCTCCAGAACGGAAACGTCGAATGTGCCACCTCCCAGGTCAAATACCAGAATAGTTTGGTTACTGCGGCGATCGAGGCCATAGGCAAGGGAGGCGGCCGTCGGTTCATTCAGAATCCGCTTTACTTCTAGTCCGGCAATCCGTCCGGCATCACGGGTCGCTTGGCGTTGGGAGTCATTGAAGTAGGCAGGAACGGTAATCACAGCGCCGGTAATCGGTTCACCCAGGTAACGACTGGCTTCCTCCGCTAGCTTTTTCAGAATCATTGCCGAAACTTCTTCCGGCGCAAATTCCTTCTGCAAGCGGGGACATTTAATCCGAATATTGCCGACTTCGTCTTTGCGAATCGTGTAGGGCACTCGCTTGGAATCAGCTACCAGTTCGGTGTACTTGCGACCCATAAATCGCTTGACGGCATAAAAGGTATTTTGGGGATCTAATACGGCTTGCCGCCGCGCCATCTGCCCGACCAGGCGTTCTCCTTCTTTACTAAAGCCCACTACGGAAGAAGTCGTTCGCATTCCTTCTGCATTTGCGATGACGACGGGTTTTCCGCCTTCCATCACGGCGACGACGGAGTTAGTTGTACCCAGGTCTATGCCAACGACTCTGCCCATGCGTGTCTCAATCTCCCGTATGCTGCCTTGAGCAATACTCTAGTGTTAATTTTGCTGAATTTATTGTATCGCGCCCAAGAAGTTTGCCTGGATGCCAAAACGGTAACGCCCCGCTGATTGGCGAAGGACGGTAGACGATCGCTCTCCCCCACCCTCAATGATCAAATTGCTCGACAGCCCCAACCAGGGTCTAATATAACCGTCTCAGCACATAGTCCGTCAGTTTAATCAGAACCTGACGGTAGGAAGACGGCGGTAACTCTGCCAAACACTCGATCGCCATCCGAGCATGATCCCGCGCCAGTTGCCGCGATCGTTCAATGCCCTGACTATCACAAATTAATGATAAGGCTTGTTCCAAGTCACCAGGCTGGGCAAACTCCCGCTCAATTAACTTTTCCAGGTAAGGTTGTTCCTCTAAGGCATATAACACGGGGGCAGTCAGATTGCCGCTTTTCAAATCTGAGCCAGCCGGTTTACCCAGTTCTTCCGTCGAACCCGTGAAATCGAGAATATCATCAACAATCTGGAATGCCAGACCGAGATTGCGTCCATAGCCATAGAGCGCCGTCGCCAATGGCTCGGAGGTTTCACTCAGTACCGCCGCTGCTTTGGAACTGTTGGCAATCAGGCTGGCGGTCTTGTAATAACTTTTTTCCAGATACGCCTCGATCGATAGATCGGTAGCAAATCGGCTCAACCCCTGCTGGATCTCCCCCTCTGCCAGATCCATAATTACCTGCGACAGCAGCTTCACGACTTCTAGATTATCTAAATTGGCTAGATACCAGGAGGATTGGGCAAACAGAAAATCCCCTGCCAGTACTGCAATGCGATTGCCAAAACTACTGTGTACGGTGGGCACCCCACGCCGCAGTTCCGATTCATCTACGACATCATCATGCACCAGGCTGGCCGTATGAATCATTTCGGTAATCTCAGCCAGTCGGCGATGGCGCGACGTAATTTCTTCGTCCAACATCGTGGCTTTGGAAACCAGCAGCACGATCGCGGGTCTAACTCGCTTCCCTTTTGCCCCAAACAGATGCTCTGCCGCCGCATACAATACCGGATGACGCGCACCAATTAAATTTTTGAGATTTTCGGTTAGCAGATCTAAGTCAGCCTCGACAGGGGAAAAGAGGGAGGTAGCTGAAGTCATGGATATCCGACTCAGACAGGATAAAGGTTACGAAACTTTAAGTATTCTCTCTCCATTTTAAGCTAACCACCCCTTTGTCGAACAGAGGAATTAGATTTTAGAGTGATCAAACCTCTAAAAACCAGTCTGGCAGGCAAAAAATTGTCTTGTCATCTGTTTAACTATTCATTACAGAACATCAACCGACTTGAGAAAAACAGTGGTAACCCCCCAGGATCTTGTGTTACTTTGAAGGTAAGCATTATAAAAATTAGCGCATTAAGGGCAACTCAACGTTAGCGTTTTCCACGGGTTGTAAAGTGGCTACCGACATCGGTTGATCTCTCCCTGGAGTTCAAGTGTTCTGAACTTGTTTCAGATGTTTGGCAGGGGGTGAGATCTCGAATCCAGTAGTTTTGACCAAGTGGAGCGGCGACTGACTCAGGTTGAAGTAGCGGGTCATGCTGGAGCGATCGTCTAGCAGTCGGTAATGGCTGGTTAGATGGGCGGTTTCTGATGATTCAGATTGATAAATCGGCTGGTTGTAGCTCGATTTGCGATCTGATGTAGAAATCACTCTTCTTGCAGTTCATCAGGCTGTCGGTAGATTACATCGCTGACTCCTGCATCAATCTCCTGAGACGCAGGCAAGCGCGATCGCCCCGTTCTAGCCGTCTGTCATCAGGTTGGCTAACTACGGCTGTTTTTATTCAAGCTTAACAAATTACTGCTTCCCTAACAGCTTCCGTGTTGCCATGACTTCCCCCACTATTGCTCTCACAATCCCGGTTTTTGCGGCTATTTATCTGTTTCTGGTTTATATGGCACTGGTGTTCGCTCAACGTGTCCAGCGCTTGCCCAGGTCGTAGGTGGATCCATTGAGCTTTGGCTAAGAATTAATGTTGCCATCCGGCATCCGGGTTTGGCGGAGATTAGCACCGTCTAACTTGGCACAACCAAAGGCATTTAATCGGAAGCTCGCCCCAGCTTGATCGGCGTTCAGGTTGAAGCGGATTGAAGCATCGCTACGATCGCTGGCGGAGGGTTGGCGATCGAGGTTAAAGCTGAAGCTGGCGGAATCGTCATCTGCCCTCAGGTTAAAGTTGAATGCCATACAGCCCAAATTTGCCCCTTCCAGGGTTGCCCGCTCCAGATTTGCCTGTTGCAGATTGGCATCCTTCAGGCTGGTTTGGCTGAGGTTGGCATGGCGGAGATTCGTGCGGCTGAGATTGGCATGACGTAAATCAGCGCGTTCTAAATTTGCCCCTTCCAGGTTAGCTCCGGCTAGGTTAACGAAGGTTAGATCAGCGCCGACTAGATTGGTATAGCGTAAATCACACCCAGGACAGGCTCGGGTTTGCAGAAGTTGGTGGACTCGCCATTGATTCAACCATTGCAAGCCGTAGTTGCCCATTACAACACCCACCGCCACAGCGAGAGTGACGATCGCTAAATTTCGCTGTTTCATCGGAGTCACCTCGGCTAGCCATTAGGTTTGCTCAGGACGACGCTAATTGGGCTGTAAGGTTCCTGGCGATTTATTCACGATTACGAATCAACTATTCGTTGAATGGCACTGACTTAAGGACACGCTTAACTCTGCTCGCCCCCTAAATCCCCCAAATTTGGGGGACTTTGAGGTTCGGCTCCCCCAAATTTGGGGGTTGGGGGGCGGTTCGGATTGTTATTTCAGTGACATTCGATCAAGGTTAATTTTCAGCTAAACGCATTACACAATCGCAGTAGAGCGATTCACAATCACTAAAGCTTCCATTAAGCTGCGAACTACAGCGATCATTTCCACTTCGCTCTGAAGTTTGTTAATCGCCGAACCGACACCGACACCCGATGCCCCAGCGGCGATCGCCATAGGAACAGTAACGCTGGATAGACCGGAAGCGCATAAAACGGGTACAGACACAGCCCGAGAGATTTCCGACGCGGCAGCTAGCGTAGGAGCGGCTTTTTCAATCAAGCCGAGGGTTCCGGGGTGAGTCGGTTGGCTGCTGGTGCCCCCTTCCGTTTGGATGATATCTGCACCTGCTTTGACCAAGTCTTCTGCCAGTTGCACCTGTTGATCCAGGGGCAGAATATGGGGAACGGTGACAGACAGCGTGATTGCAGGCAGGAGTTGTCGGGTAGCCTGGGTCAGTGCCAAGACTTCCTCAGCCTCAAACCGTCGTCCCTGAGCATAGAAGCTATCGAAGTTACCAATTTCGATTAAATCTGCTCCCGCCTCAACGGCAACCACAAATTGTTCCGGTTCCACCGCAGAGACACAGACCGGCAGTTGAGTCAGTTGTTTTGCCATCCGGACTAAGTCAGCATTGGCAGCAATATCCACAAAGGTGGCACCACCCCGATCGGCGGCTCGAACGACCATGGCAACGCGATCGTGATCGAAGTTGTTTAAACCACTAATGACCTTAAGTGCATGACCTTGTTGCAAAGCGGCGTGGAGCGTGGAGAGATTCATCATGTCTAGATCTCGCTAAAAGTTCGGATAGCGTGTCCTCTAATAGATCAGGAAATTCAGAGTCAGATCATGAACGCCAGTTCTTTTCTGCTTTGAGCATCCCGATTCGGATCACTATTGCTCATTTTGACACCCAGGCAGGAGAGATTCTAGGGGGGGAGTTGTAATCTCAGGCGATCGCGTATAGTAATCGTCGAACTCTGCGCTTGTACCTGTTATGACTATCTCCCGGATGCACACCGTTCAATCTCCGATTATCCCGGTGGTGGGAGAACTAATTCGGCAACACCCTGGCACAATTTCCCTCGGGCAGGGAGTGGTTTCCTATCCGCCGCCCCCTGCCGCGATCGCGCAAATTCCCGCCTTTCTCAGTCAGCCGGATAACCATAAATATCAAGCCGTCCAAGGAATTCCAGCCTTACTGGAGGTGATTGCCGAGAAACTTCAGACAGAGAATGGCATGGATCTGTCTGGGCGGGAAATTGTGGTAATGGCAGGGAGCAATATGGGGTTCCTGAATGCGGTGTTAGCCATTACCCAGCCTGGTGATGAGATTATTCTGCAAACGCCGTACTACTTTAATCATGAAATGGCGATCGCGATCGCGGGGTGCCGAGCCGTCTTAGTGGCGACGGATGCCTATTACCAGTTGCAACCCGAGGCGATTCAGCAGGCAATTACCGATCGGACTCGGGCGATTGTCACCATTTCTCCCAATAATCCTACGGGGGTCGTCTACTCAGAAGCCAGCCTGCGGCAGGTGAATCAACTTTGTCGCGATCATGGCATCTATCACATTCATGACGAAGCCTATGAATACTTCATTTACGACGATGCCCAACATTTTTCGCCTGGGGCGATCGCGGGCAGTGCTGAATATACGATTTCTCTCTACAGTCTCTCGAAAGCCTATGGGTTTGCCAGTTGGAGAATTGGCTACATGGCGATTCCCAGTGCGTTGCTGACTGCAATAATGAAGATTCAGGATACCAATCTGATTTGTCCATCAGTGATTGCCCAATATGCGGCTATAGGAGCGTTACAAACCGGTGCTAACTATTGTCGAACGCAAATTCACGCGATCGCTGAAGTCCGTCAGCTTTTGCTCAATCAACTCCAGCCGATCTACGAACGCTGCACCATTCCACCCGCTAAAGGGGCATTCTATTTTCTGCTCAACCTCCCCAGTCCAATGGATGCGCTGGATTTAGTCAAACAGTTAATTCAGGAGTATCGGGTTGCCGCCCTTCCCGGAACAACATTTGGCTTGCGAGAGGGATGTTACTTACGAGTTGCCTACGGCGCATTACCCAAAGAGACGGCAATCACCGGAATTGACCGCTTAGTTACAGGATTACAAGCTCTTTGTCTCCATTGAGCGCATTCAGGAATTTTGGTTTTGTTCACTGAATCTAAGCCCTGTGGGAGAGATCACACCGATCGCTCCTGCGATCGCGCAGACTAGATTGGCTTTATATCGCCTCGCGATCCGGCTGCAACTGCCCCTATTTCGTTTGTCTGATTTCTAACTCCATGAAACCAACCCAACCGAAACTGCTCCCTACCTTAATTTGTCTCGCGATCGTTGGCTTATTTGCAGCCCTGGTTCCCTATCCCGGCTTTGAAACAATTAACGTGATTCCGCCCAATAGTCCCAAAAATGTGGCTGACAAGACCGATACCCCCGCTGCCTATCCCAACTGAGCACTATCCGTTAAAAGGGTAAGCCATTCTTCCAGATAAAGATCTTGATGGCGATCGAAGCAATCCGCATAGCCAGGATGGTTCTTGCCTAACGTCTCCACCGGAAAGCGGCTACCTTGCTGAGACAAAGTATTGCCAAACTGCTCATTGCCAGTAATCAACAATTCTGACCAGGCTTCTCGCCATTGCATCAGCGTATAGTCCTCTTCTCCATCGGGATCGAAATCAATCGGGGCAGCGTCATTCGGTGAACTCAGCCGTTGGTAGTAGCTCACCAGCAGGGCTTGCGTTTTCTCCCGGCTGTCATTGACATCCTCCATCCAGCGCTGAATCATCCAGTTAACTCGCTGTTGCATCAGGACAAAGTACACCTCTTCACTTAAGCGGGTCACCGATCGCGGCACCCTGACCACGAACAACCCCAAATAAGTAGTCGGTGTCCAAACTCTGGAATAGGTCGAATATTGCCCGATCGCCTCATCCTGTTTGGCTTGCGCCTTTAACCGCTGACTTTCACTGGGGTAATATTGCAAATCATGCATCCGAAGAATCGGTCGATAACGTGCCATCGAAGGAATTCCTTGTTGTAGCCATGCGAAAACTCGCACTTCAGATCAATCGCCATAACAGGGAATGAAGATTGGAGTGAACCAGTTATAGATTTAATACGAATAAATTCACCCATTGGTTGCATTCAGCGGCAACTTTTTGGGCAATTGCCCAAACTCAGGATGGTGGATTAAATCAATCCGCCAACTGTACGGGTGGGTTGAGCAGACCAATCTGCGCTCTGCAATGGATTTGACGACAAAACCCGCCCCTACCTAATATCGAACTGATTGACAGCAGTTTTTGCCCCCCTAACCCCCCAATTCTGGGGGGAACAGGAGCCAAAGTCCCCTAGAATTGGGGGATTTAGGGGGCTGACCGAATTGACAGGTGTGGTGCATTCATTTGAGAAGGGCTGTAATTCCCCTTCCTCAACACTGAGTTGACCCACCAGAAGCTCGATGATCCGGCTGGATTCAACAGGGAAGGAGAAAGGACGATCGTCGAGCTAGATTAGCTGCTGCTCAATAACACCTCTCCTTTTAACATCCGTTGGGCAGCATCTAAGAGCGCTTCTTCCAGGTAAGGCTTGGTAAAGTAACCACTGGCTCCCAGGGACGCTGCCATCTGGCGGTGACGATCGGCTCCCCGGGAGGTCAGCATCGCGATCGGGAGTTGCTTCAGGTTGGGATCTTTTTGAATCCGGGAGAGCAATTCCAGCCCATCCATCCGCGGCATTTCGATATCGCAGAATACAATATCGCAGGGTAACCCCGACCGCAGTTTTTCCCAGGCTTCTTGACCATCGCGAGCCTGTTCCACCCGGTAGCCCACCTTGTTGAAGGTCATCGACAATAGTTCGCGAACGGTGATGGAGTCGTCCACAATCAGTACCATTGGTTCGCTCTTGGCAGCAGGCGCTTCTTGCAGCAAATCGCCACCCGTTTGTTCGCCCCACAGGGAGGTATTGACATCCTTCCGCAGCCGACCCATCGACAGATCAATCAGTTCCAGTACGTCGGCGATCGGCATAATTCGCCCATCCCCTAACACCGTTGCCCCGGCAACCCCCACCGGCTTCGGCACTGGACCTTCTAACTGCTTGATTACAATCTCCTGTTCACCCAGGACTTGATCGACTTGTAAGGCAAGGAAATTCCCCGCACTGCGTAACACGACGATCGACACAATATCGTCTTCCTGATTACCGCCATAGACGTTCCCCCGGCTGAGATGGCGATTGTAGGACAGCAGTTCGGTTAAGGGTCGCACCGGCAACAATGTATCGCGCCAGGGAATACAGGGTTGCCCTTCCGCATTGGTTTGAATCCGTTCTCTGGGCACATCCAGCATGTCCTCTACCCCGTCCATCGGGAAGGCAATCCGCGCCCGATCGCTGACACAACACAGGGCTTTAGAAATACTCAGGGTGAGGGGGAGACGGATGGTGAACGTTGTCCCCTTACCGGGATTCGAGTCGGTGTTAATTACCCCGCGAATTTCACTTAAACTGGTGCGCACCACATCCATGCCCACACCCCGACCCGAGAAGTCATCGGCTTGATCCTTGGTACTAAAGCCGGGATGGAACAGAATGTCATATATATCCAGCCGCGATAGCCCTTTCGCTTCGCTGGGAGTCAATAACCCTTTTTCAATCGCTTTTTTCTTCACCCGTTCCACATCAATCCCGGCACCATCATCTGAAACCGAAATAATGGTCTGGTTTCCCTGGTGGAATGCCCGGATCGTAATGCGTCCGGCTGGAGGCTTACCCGCCGCCCGTCGTACCTCGGGGGATTCAATCCCGTGGGTAATGGCATTGTTGACCAGGTGGGTCATGGGATCATAAAGCTGCTCCAGGATCATTTTGTCAATTAAGGTTTCCCGCCCTTCCACATTCAGTTCAGCTTGCTTACCTACCTTCAACGAAATGTCACGCACTGCCCGAGGCAAGCGATCGGCGGTTTGGGCAAAGGGCACCATGCGGGAGCGGGTCAGACCTTCCTGCAACTGGGTCGTCACCTGCCGGAACATGCGGGTCACTTGCTCTGTTTCATCCACAATGAACTCAATGTCAGAGGAGGATTCCCGTACTCGCACGATCAATTCGATCATTTCCTGCGAGAGGGAGTGGAAGCCCGTGAACCGATCCATTTCCAGGGGATCGTATTCCATCCCCGTGGAACTATGGGTAGGATGAGTTTCTCGCGTGTGGCTGAGCGCCCCTACCCGATAGCCCTGACGACTGGCTAACAGTGAACTTTCCAGCAGCGATCGTTCATACAGGTCTTGCATCCGTTGTCCGACATCGCTCAACTGCTGCACCTGATAGAGCAGGTTATCCAACGACTGGCGTAGCCGCTCCTGATCGCCTTCTAAGCTATTGCGGTTGACGACTAATTCCCCTACCAGGTTACTGAGGTTATCCAGGTGCTTCACCGGAACCCGCATCGTCTGCTCTACAAAGCCATGCCCCGGTCGGGTAGAACGCCGAGTGGTGACGGGTGCCACTCTCTGCCGACCTTTAATAGTGGGCGATCCACCCATTTTTTCTTCGGCATCTTTCAGCAGATTATCTAACTCATCAAACTCAGACTCGATCGCCGGAGCCACACTACTGGGTTGGGCCGTGGAACTAGCAATGGGGGAGACAGCCTCCTGACCAAGTAGGGCTTCTAGATCGGCAAATTCATCCACCATGCCGCTACTCGGAGCAACGTTGACTTCAGCTTCACCTAATAAGTCCTCTAGCTCGGCAAACTCATTCGGTAGCGCGGCGCTATCATCCCCCAGCAAATCATCTAACTCAGCAAACTCATTCGTTACCCCTGCCTGATCATCCCCTAACAAGTTGTCTAACTCGCTAAACTCGTCTGTCGTGATCGCTGGCGGTGCCTCACCCCCTATCAGTTGATCTAATTCAGAAAACTCATCTGTGCCAGGAGTGGCTGTTTCATCGTCTAGTAGTGCGTCTAGATCGGTGAAACTATCTGCTGTGGCGGCGATCGCTTCTGGCTCTAACAGATTATCCAGATCGGCAAAGCTATCCGTCGCCTCAGGTATGAAGATAGCTTCAGGACGATCGCTCGTGGCCGCTTCCAGGGGTTCATCTCCCAACAGGTGATCCAGATCGGCAAAATTATCTGTGATTTCCGGTGTGGAGTCCGTTGCCCAGAGGTCATCTGTTGGCTCACTGGTAAATGGCTCACTCAGGAAATTATCTAGTTCTGCGAACTGTTCAAAGGTGTCCTCAGCCGTTGACTCTGGTGATTCGGCAGTGACATCGGTAAACAAATCATCCAGGTCAGCTGAGGTGTCGGTTAGATCAGGGGTGAACTCATCGGTCGATAAACTCTCTAAATTTGCAGAGAATTCAGATGACGGTTCTGCCCTATCACCGAGTAAATCACCCAGGTTGTCCAAGCCAGCGCTATCTAGAGCCAGATCACCCAGTTCGAGATCCGCGATCGCTCCGGTATCATCCCCTACGTCAGCATCCGCAAACAGATCGGCTGGAAAGTCATCCGTCGCTTCAATCGTGACCGCAGGAATATTGTCTAGTTCTGCCTGCTCCAGGTTTAAGTCGGCAAAACTCAGGTCTTCAGCTAGGTCGATCGCCGGTTCAGCCGCCATCTCAGCTAAATCAGCGTTTAGCTCTAGATCAAAGGGCTGGGGGGCTACGAACTCGTCACCACTCAAATCATCCCTAAAGTCCACGGCTTCTGCTATTGATGGCTCAGACTCAGACACCGATAGCTCGAGATCAGCGAAGTCGATGAACCCATTGTCTGGCTCTAATCCCAGTTCCGATTCGTCACCCGCAAACAGATCGGTAGCAAGGTCAACATCGCCTGTACTTAACTCCAACTCAGACGGTGTCGCCTCATCCAGAGTAAGATCGCCAAACAAATCATCGCCGATCGTCGCCCCATCCAATGGCTCTAATGTCAACGCATCTGGAGCCAGATCAGCTGCTTCTGTCTCTAGCCGTAATTCCGGTGTCGCCGCTTCATCGAAGGGGATATCACCCAATAAGTCATTGCCCCCAGCATCGGTAGTTGGTTCCAGCGACAGATCGACCAGGTCACTGGTTAGATCGATCGGCGGTTCCGTGGGTTCCTGCTCTAACCAGGGATCGGGTGATGCTTCAGTTGTCTCACCAAACAGATCATTCAGGTTTTGGGCGGATGCCACTTCTATCCCTGGCTCAGCTTGCTCCCAGTCAGCGAAATCCAGGGTCAATGGTTCCGTTGTCTCTGGCAATTCTGCCTCTAAGCCGCCATCACTAAAGAAGTTGTCATCCAGATCTGCCCCTTCAGTCAACGGCTGATCACTGAATAGATCATCTAAGTCCTGCTCCGCTGCCGTCTCTTCAAGTACAGCTTCGCCACCGAATAGATCATCTAAGTCCTGCTCCGCTGCCATTTCCTCAGTTAACGGCTGGTCACCGAACAGATCATCTAAGTCCTGCTCCGCTGCTGTCTCTTCAGTTAACGGCTGGTCACCGAACAGATCATCTAAGTCCTGCTCCGCTGCTGTCTCTTCAGTTAACGGCTGGTCACCGAATAGATCATCTAAATCCTGCTCCGGTGCATCCGCTAATTCAGTCGTCTCAACGGATGGCTCCAACCCAAAATCACTGAGATCGAGGTCTAACTCATCAGTCGTTAACTCTGGTGCAGCGCTCTCATGACTATCTAGCTCCAGATCACTGAAGTCAAACGCCTCTACGTCAGGGGTTGATAGTTCAGGTTCTGACGGTTCAGGGGAAGTGAAAGCATCCCCTGGTAAAGCTGATAGATCCTCGGTGGTTGCCTCCATTACCCAGGGTTCAGCCGCCACTTCAGACAATGATGGTTCCGAGAAATCATCTAGTGAAGTACTACTCAAATTCAAACCATCGACATCAAGGGATAGCTCGAATGGCTCGTCTGGTGGTTCACTACTGACATCTAGACCAGCAAAACCTGCTAAATCTGCGTCTAAACTGGCATCCCCTGCTGTATCATCCATCGCATTGGTGAGCCAGGAGTCGCTATCGGTATCGATCGCGCTATCCGCCAGATCATCGGATGTTGCCAGGACTAAATCATCGGTAGAGCCAAATAAATCACTCAGTTCAGCATCTTCGTCCAGGCTGAACTCTACTCCGCCTTCAGAATCGTCCTCAGCCAATAAATCATCCAGATCTGCCGTTTGCTCAACCGATAGTCCGGTCAGGTCTAAGGGGGAATCTGCTGCGCTACGGTCTGTTGCAGCTTCGGTAAACGCCAAGTCATCGCCAGCCCCCCACAGATCAGGTACTGTGGCATCGATCGGACTATCACCAAAATCTGACCAATCGCTGTCGGCGATCGTCTCCGACTCCATACTCATCTCAGCCGGATTAAAGTCATCAAAGCCAAACTCAGGCAGGGCATCGGCGGGAGTCAGATCGCCTTCATCGAGTCCTGCAAACAATTCACCCAGATTGCCTAATGCTCCTTCACCTGGAGTTTCCAGATCAGCAGCGGCATCCAGGTCTAACGGCGCGTCTAATGGCGTGAAATCAGTAACCGAATCCGATCCGGCACCATTCCCGAATAGATCCTCCCCAAAGGCGATCGCCTCCGCTCCATTGGCAAGGTCGGCTAGCTCCAATTCTGATTCTGAACTCTCAGCCGATTCCGACAGATCAAACAGATCCGTTAACTCCTCTGAGTCATCAGCGGCGATCGGGGCAACGGGGGTCGGCTCAATCTCCAGTAAATCTGAACTGTCGTCCTCAAGAAACTCATCGCCAAATAGATCACTCAAATCCTGGTCTTGGCTCTGAGATGACGCGGAGGTTGATTCAGGTTCGTCAAATAACAAATCCGAAAAGTCACTGGAATCATCCACTGTTATCTCTGTAGCGGTGACAGCTAACAATTCTGTATTGTCTCCCAGCACCTCTTCTTCCTGCCAATTTAATCCCAGTTCCGAGTCCTCTCCCTCAAACAAATCGGCTAATGTATTCAGTTCTGCCATCCCAACTTCGGGGCCATGCTGGCTATCCAGTTCTGCATCTAGCGCTGACAGGCTAACAAAGCTGCTGTCCAGATCAGTAGCGGCGATCGAGGGAGGGGCATCCAGGGGCGAGATTGGTTCTAATTCATCAAACGATAAGTCTAACGCGGGTTCTTCCACTAACCCCAGATCAACATCTGCCCCCATGTCTAATTCTGCGAGCAGTTCAGCCTGACTATCGGTGACTTCCAACAAGTCAGCAAAGTCATCCTCAAAACCAATCAGTTCCTCTGCGATCGCCTCGACGGGGGCAGGTGGAGCCAGTTCTTGCAATTGGGCACAGGGCACAATCTCATTGGCACAGCCGACTAGCACCAGATCCTGGGCTTGTTTAATATCTTTGATGATGACAGGGGCAAGGGCGCGGTAACTATTCTCTGAATGCGCGATCGCCCGTTCTGCCATTGCCACCAAATGATTCCAGTCGGACAGGTTAAATTGTTCGCCAATCCGAATCAAGCGTTGGCACAATTCCTGCAACTGTTGCCGAGTCGCTGGATCGGTGTCAGATTGCTTAAACAATTGCAACATATCCCGTAAGCAACCGGGTACTTCCGCTTTAAACGCCTGTTGCAATGCCTGATTAGATGCGGCTGCGACCACTGGAGTCGCGGCTACACCCACTCCTGCCGTCATCGGTTCACTGGCGACGATCGGACTACCCGCTAACTTACTCAAATGTTGTTCTAGCCGGACAAAGACAGGCTCAACTTCAGCAACTGTAGCGTTCGCGACATCTTCAGTCAGTCCAAAGGGTCCTTGCAGTTGTCCGAGGAGGTCTTCTAACGCATCCGAAGTCCGCAGAAACAGGCTTTTCAGTTCTTCGTCAACTTTGATCGGAGTTTCTTTAAGAATTTTGAAGAAGTCTTCCAGCCGGTGGGCGACCCGCTGAATTGCATTTAACCCCAGCATGGCAGCTCCCCCTTTCACTGAGTGAGCCGCCCGGAACACTTCATTCACCATTTCCGGGTCTGCCAGGGTTTCTTGCAGGTTCAGCAATCCCTGCTCGATCGTATTGAGGTGATCCTTCGCCTCCTCAATGAAGTAGCCCATGATTCGCTGCTGGTGTTCAGACTGCATGGCAGTATTCCATCCCTCTGGAAAGTATTGGTTCTACCGAAACTGTGAGATGCAGGCACCCCCGTGGTTGGAAATCGGGGAGCACTCCAAGCACAGCTCTGCTCGGATGATGGACAGACCCTCGCTCTCTGTCCAGACAGGCATTCCAGTGATCGAGAAATTTCGCACAAGCAGTACGATCGCATTCATGCACTGGATTGCTTTAATGTACCCGATTCGTCAGAAATTGACATCAAGCAGCAAATCACTGACGCTCCACCGTTTCTACCCGGAACCGTTCCACCGAAGTTAACAAGTCACGGGCAACTCCCACCAGATTTTGTAGAGAAGCGGACACTCGCTGGGCCTCCTGGGACGTTTCTTGCGCGGTTAACTCTACTGATTGCATCACCTGCGCCACCGCTCGGGATGTTTCAGTTTGTTCGACCGTATCGGCGGTAATCGATCGCACCAACACATCAATCCGATTCGACACTTGAATAATGTCTTCCAGCGATCGCTTCGCCTGTTCTGCCAAGCGTGTCCCTTCGATCACCTGCTGCGTCCCTTCCTCCATCGCGGTCATCACAGACCCCGTCTCACTTTGAATCTGAAGTACGATCTGTTCAATTTCCTTCGAGTTCTTAGCGGCGCGGTCTGCTAACTGTCGCACTTCATCGGCCACGATCGCGAAGCCTCGTCCTGCTTCCCCGGCTCGGGCGGCTTCAATACTAGCGTTTAATGCCAGCAGGTTGGTACGGGAGGCAATTTGCGAAATCAATGCCACGATCTTAGAAATCTCTTGGGAAGATTCGGCTAACCGCTTCACCTTACGAGTCGTTTCTGCCACCGTCTCCCGAATTTGGAGAATCCCGGCTACGGTACGTTCTACCGCTTCCCCCCCCCGCAGCGCGGTTTCAGATGCCGATCGTGCCACTTCCTCCGCTTCCCGAGCGCTTTCTGCCACCCGCTGAATCGACTCCGTCATGACCTGAACCGAGTTGAGGGTGACCGCCAGTTCTTCCGCCTGTCGCAAGGCATCAGAAGACAAGCCACGGGCAAACATTTCGTTATCCGTTGCGCCCTTCGTGACTTGACGGGCCGCAATCTTCACCTGTTGCACAATCTCCCGCAGGTTTTGGATCGTCAGGTTAAAGGAGTCAGCCACCGCACCCAGCACGTCTGCCGTTACTTCCGCCTGTACCGTCAGGTCGCCTCGGGCAGCACCTTCTACATCATCCAGTAACCGAATCACCTGACGTTGCAGATCTTCTTTGGCTTGCTCTTGTTCTTCCGCTTTACGTTGGGCTTCGCTGGTGGTGGTCAAAATCACCCGCGCCATCTGGTTAAAACTGGTTGCCAATTGCCCAAATTCATCTTCGGAATACACCGTCGCCCGCGCATTCAGGTTGCCCTGGCAGACTGAGTTGAATTGGGATTGCAAATCATCGGTCGATCGCTTCATCTGCTTGGCCGTGATCTGCCCCAGGGCAAACGTTGCTCCGCCACTGGCAACACCCGCCGTTAATGCCATCAACCAGCCAGTCGTCTTCAGCCGATCGATCACACCTCGACTCGCCGCATCATCCTGTTGGGCAGCACCTTGTGCCGTAAAGAAGCTGACTAATGCCACCAGAATAGCTGAAGTAATCCCGGTGACACCTGCCAAAATCACCTGTTTGAAGGCAAGCGGAGAATTCTCTAAAAAGGATAACCACCCTTGCTCGACCGAGGGAGTTGGTTCTGCCGCATGGCTATCTAATTGGGTAAACGCCGGAACTTGATCCGACGTGCCAGACAGGGTAAAAACTTCTTCGTCCCGAATGATCGAGCGATCGCTTAGTGCCGCAGAGCCGTTGAAGTCCATCGGATCTGAAGCTAAGGCGGCACTACTGGAACCGAAATCAGCCCCCATCGCCGGACTGGTAAAACCTGCCGAATTTTCAGACAGATCGAAGTCTGACAAGTTGCCTAGATCATCAAACTCATCAAACTCGTCTAAGAAATCCACCCCCTGACTAGACCCACCCGAGTCGCCATCCGAGAGGGAACTGCCATAGCTACCATAGCTGGACGAGCTTCTACCGTAGGAGGAATCAAGCGGCTCGGTACTGGGAGGATTGACAAAGGTTTGTTCACCCTCGTCGTATAGATTCGTTCCTCCCATGAACAGAGTTTCTTCCTCGGTCGGCGAATGCAACCCCCCTCGGGGCGACCCAAAATTACTAGAACGTCCCAAGGATGGCTCCTCAGCCCCTAGATCCGGATGCAACGGTTCTTCAAGCGGTGCAAAGGCATCATCAAACTCATCCAGAGGTGTGCCAAAGGCAGGTTCATGACTGCCGAAATCTACCGATGTGCCGAAATCAGGAGTCGAAAAGTCGGGCGTGGAGAAATCCGGAGTTTCAAAATTAGGGCTATCAAAGTCAGGGGTGGAGAAATCCGGAGTTTCAGGAAAGGGCGGATACTCACTATCTAACCCAGCAAACGCAGCCGCATTCTCGTCCGCAAAAGGATCCGAGAACGGACTAGCAACATCACCACTCGCGCCAAACGAGTTATCTTCCGCAAACGGATTATCAAATGTGGAGGGACTGGCGAAGGCATCATCTGCATCCAATCCATATCTGCCGTTATCGTGGCTATCGAGATTGCCGACATCAAAGCGATCGCTGTCTGGAGTTAGTTCTTCCTCTGACTGCCAGACGGTAGACGCGGAAAAGTCTGCCAGGTTTTGCTGGTTAAAATCGTCAAACTGGTCATCGAAGGCATCAAAATCAGCGACGACCTCACTCCCTTCATTGACTTCACTACCATTGAAGCCATTCTCCTCCCCACCCCCCAAACTTTCGATATACTCCAACCCCTGGTTGGCATATCCAGTAAACTCGGGGTCAGAGGTTAGCCCCATCACAGTTTGATACTGTTCCCTCGCTACATCAAATTGCTGTAAGCCATAGCAATAAATGTGCCCTCGCAGCAGACAAGCACTGGGGTCACTCGGAAAATGTTGCACCAAGCGATCGATGATCTGGGCAGCATCTTCATAATTGCCTTGCATGTAGGCTTTTTGAGCCTGGTGATATTCTTGTGCGTACTCAGTACTGGATGCCATGGACCACCTCCCGGTTAAGTGTTGAGTCTGGTTGCCTCGGTGTTCTGGAGGGTTGACTCAATGCCAAGTGGATAGCATTTATCCTATCCTCAGTCCTCGAAACCAGCATGTGAATTTCCGGATGCCGACTTAGGCTTGTCATCATTTCCCCCTATGCTGCCCATCGTGCCGATCGCAGAATAGCCTCCTGATTCAGAAGCCGTAAATATTTGCCTGCCTGCTCGTCCAATACCCACTCCCCGCGTAGAAAGGGTGCCACACTATCTGGAACATTGGTTGGCATCTGAATTTCTTCAATATCAAACCAGTACATGCCTGCGATGCGATCGACGGCTAACCCCAGCATGATATCCTGATCTTCGACAGCGATGACATGGATCTCTGAGCGATCGGTATTGAGCGGGGTGGGATCGCCCAAAAACTGTCCTAAGTCAGCCACCCAAACCACCCGTCCTCTAACATTTAGCGTACCCAATAATAGAGGTGAAACATTCGGAATTGGCGTAATGCGATCGGGGGGTGGGGCAATTACTTCTTTAATCCCGGTGGCAGGCAGGGCAAATTCGCTCCCGGAACTGACATAAAAGCGGAGATGTAACTCACCTTCCGGGCTTTCTAATTCCTGAAACTCCGGTGCCTGATCCTGTCCCCGACCTGTTAGAAAATCTGGATTTCCCACCATGACACTATTACCTAACCTCGGAGTAGTTGTTTGACAGTTCCGACCAATTCTGTAGGTTGAAACGGTTTTGCAATATAGGCATCGGCTCCCTGTTTCATCCCCCAATAGCGATCGAATTCTTCGCCCTTAGAAGAGCACATCACCACTGGAACATTTTGAGTTTTGGGATCTGCTTTGAGGCGACGGCAGACCTCGTACCCATTCATACGCGGCATGACAATGTCTAGAACCACCAGATCAGGGCAGCTTCCCTGAATTTGCTCTAAGGCTTCCACCCCATCGCTGGCAATCGTGACGGTCAGACCACTCCCTTTTAATAGGTCTGTGATCATTTCCCGTTGGGTCACACTGTCTTCCACGACTAGAACTGTACTCATAACCCTCTACCCTAATTTGTCTGTCGGCTGATTCACGTAACGGGAAGAACCGAACGCTGTTCACCTGAGAACCGCTTAATAAATAAAGTACCCTTAATTCTTAGTTAAATGGCGCTGACGGTGTAGAAGTTACATCGGACATCTCAATTTCTAACCCATCTTTTGCTGTTTCTGCCATCCCGCGATCTGATGAACAGCGTTCGGGGTAGCCTAAGCCGACATATTTTTCAACTAACATTAACAATTCGCTTTCTCCAAACGGTTTGGTGAGATAATCTGTTGCTCCAACCATACGGGCACGCACCCGATCGATAAATCCATCCTTCCCTGTTAACATGACGATCGGAATTTGGCGAAAAGCTGTTGACTTTCGCAACATGGCGCAAACTTCGTACCCATCCAGTTCGGGCATGGCAATATCACACAGAATTAAGTCGGGTTGCAACCGAAACACCTGGCTTAATGCCTCTAAGGGATCGCCCAATCCCGTCGCGTCATACCCATGTTGATTCAAAATATATTCCACCGTTTCCCGTACCGTCACGCCATCATCGATACAAACAATCCGGGGACTGCGAGCTTCTGGAGCCATGGCTAATTCGCGCGATCGCGGAAAGCGGCTACTCGTCCCAACCTTCGCTTCTTCCACATGATTGAGTTGAATAGCACCGTGTTGCACATAGGGATAAATCGCCCTACCGACCGTTAAAATATCGCGATTTAAGTAACGAGCAATTTGCCGAATCGAGGTTTTGCCATCCGCGTAGTGTTCTAGTGCTACCAGAGTTTTGGGCGAAAGGGAGGTTTGCAGTGCTGCAATATCGGCTAACACTGGGCATTGGTCAGGAGATTGCAGATAGGGATTGAGTTGTTTCCACTCCTGCACCTGCTTCATGATTTTTGCCAGCAACGGAGCAATTTCTAGCGTGGTGAGTTGGGGCGATAGGGGGGGACTAACCTCAAAAATAAATGCTCCCTGGTGCAAACTTAAAAGATCGAATAATGTTTCATGCACCATGCCTTGAATAATGCTTCGTCCCTGCGCCGGAGTCAGGATATGGTTTTCCAAAAGTGCCCACAGGTAGCCATATTCTGGGGCATTAATCGAAGAGATCGATGGCACAGTTAAGCTACTCAGGGTCTTCTCTACCTTGTAGCGCCGCAGGTAATCAGAAAGACGATACAGACTGGCATCGGTATCAGCAGCATAGATAATTTGACCATTGACAAAAAAGACGAACCAAAACTTACCTGCCAACAGCTTAGAAGTCCGAGCCTCTGGCAGATGCATAGCACTTAACTCGCCCATCGCTGTGGACTGAAACGGGTAAGCTTCCACGAACAGTTCCCCGGTTCGCTGCCCTAACTCAATGAGTTGTAAGATGCTACGGATGTCAATTTCGCTTAACTTACCCTGCATGTCACTTTAGCTATCTCCTGCGCTGACAATATCCCCACTAAACGCTTAACTCTCTTAAACACTTGAAGCCAGTAGATAATACCCCTTTATTCTCACGCTGATGTCATTTCAATTCAGATTCATCCCGGACGGAACGTAGTTCTGCTCAAAAAATGTTAAGTAGACTACCTGATAGAGCAGGAGTACGGAGGTCAGCCCCTGAGTTTGCCTGTGTACAGGCAGGTTTTGTAACAACATGTTGAAAAACATGAGGAGTCCTGGGTTTGACAAAGCCTGCTTCTATAAAGGATATGGATATAATTCAATCAGTGTTCCAAGTGATTTCATCATAGTCTCTATGAGATCGTTCCAGCTTGTCTAGAAAAATCTTTCCTCGATCGGGGAAAATTCGTCTTTGCCTCTGGAAAAAGGGACTTCACGGTGAGGCGATCGCTAGGACTCGCCAGGATTTGCTGAATCCTGATAGCTTCAGTCGCCGAGGGGGCAATCTAGTCTCATGAGGCGTTGCCGGTTGCCACCGTGAGATAACGGATCTCGGCCGACAGATAACCTGGCAAATTTGGGTTAAATCTTGCAAACAATCATGGCAATGCTTAGGATAGCAGCACTAGCCAAGATTCAGGTTATGGCAGAACAACGGTTAAGTTGGAACTGGTTGGCGTGAAATGAATTTATAACGGCGATCGGTGGTGGGGATGGTTTAAATATACTGAGGGTGAGTTGGCTGTACTAAAACACGACTAAGCAAATTGTTCTACATTGGGCACAGATATAGAAGGGGACGATTGGCGTGCTGTATCTAGCGGAAGTACAAAAGAAAGGCGGTGGGGTCTTCGGTGGCGGTAAGGCAGAGTTGAAATTACTCGCCTGCCAACGGTCTGAGCAAAGCTGGACGGCGGTAACGGGTGACGAGGTGATCCCGTTTGATGATGCGAACTATGTACCGGGGGCATTAGTCCTGGTTGATTTGACCAACAGCCGCCAAGTACAGCGCATTCAGGAAGCAGGTCGTCCCTTGGTCAGTATTCTGCAAAATTTTTCTCGTCTGCAAGAAAAATTCAAAACTCAGGAAGAAGAGATTGAGCAGTGGAAACAATCTCTGACCTACCAGAGCCAAGAGCTTAATCGTCGAGAAATGGAAATGGAATCTCGACGCGAACAGTTGCAGCAAATGGAAGAGGATTTTGAGCAACTGGAACGACAGCGCCAAGAGATTGAAATGCAGCAAGAGGAAGCGAACCGTCAGCGGGACGAGTTTGAGCGGAAACGCCAGGAATTGGAAGGAGCCTGGGATCATCTGCGCGGCGAAATGCAGAAACTGGAAGAGCGACAGGCGGAGTTTCAACAGGCCAGCGGTTTAGATGAAGAACAAGCTCGCACCATCCAAGAACTGCTGAATCGGTTAGCTGGTTCTATGCCACCCACAAACTCGGTGCGGGAACAGTTAGATTGGTCCTTTGAAGTGTTGACGCAGCAGCAGAATATCCTGACTCAACATTGGCAAACTCTGGAACAGCAGCGATCGCAAGCTCAACAACAGCAGGATGAACTGGAACGGCAAGCCGACGAAATTCACAATCGCTGGCGGGAGTGGCATCAGGCGCAGGAGTCGCTAGAACAAGCTCGGGCGGAACTGAAAGCGCAACAAAGTGCCCTCAACACCAAACAAGAATATGCCCGAATGTTGAGTGTGCAACTGCAAAATAATGAAGACTTGCATCAGCAGATTTATCGACTGGCAGAAACCTCAGACAAGGTCAGGATTGGCGGGCAGCAAGTCGATTTAGAAGCATTGGAAAAAATGCCGATCGACGAACTACAACGTGTCGTGCAGGACTTGGAGCGAGATTTAGAGAAGCTGTCCCAGTTTGTCGAGATTCAGGAAGAGGAACTCACCTCTAAGCAAGAGGAAATCGACGAGTTACAAGCCAAAATTCAGACAGTCAGCGAGTTCGATCGCCTGAGTCTGGAAAATGATTTGGCTGATGCTCAAGATGGCTACCAGATGCTGAATGAAACGTTAGTCGGGCAGCGTCGTAATCTGCAAGAGCGTAAAGGTGTTTTAAATCAGCATCAAGCCGTACTGCGGCGGCGACAGGGACATGGGATAGAAGAAGGGCAGGAAGTTGAGATTGATCTCGGACCAATTTTGGGACAGGTTGATGCCCTGCGGCAACAACAAGCCGAAGAATTGCAAAAACTGGAAAGTCAGCTTGAACAAATGCAATCCGCGATTCAGCAAGCTCAGGGCATGATCACCACCCAGTCAGTCGATCAAGAAAATCGGCAGAACGACCTCAAGCTTCAGGAACAAACCTTGCAAGCGCGGCGGGTGAGTACGGCAGAAATGATGGGTAAAGTCAACTCCTACCAGGAAATTTTGCAACCGATTCAAGATGGGGTGGATGGTTTGCGCCAAAAACTGGAAACCATTGCTGGCACTCTGACTCAAGCACAAGAGTCCAGCGATTACCAACTGCAAGCGATCGCGGAAATGCGGCAGATTATTGTTAGCATTACCAGTACCCCAGAACTAGCCGCGAGCTAGGGACTGTAACCAAATCCAATCACCGACCACGCAGGCGATCGTTCCTCCAGGGAAAGGATCTGTCTGCGATCGGTTCGGGGCAGTGAGCAATGCCACTAACTTTTCAATCTGCTCAAACTGCGGTGCAACAGGTAGGACAGTCTGTAGCGCTATCCGCAGGACTCGACGCTGTAGTGCCAGGGGCTGAAGGCGGAGGAGTTGGCGGTTTAAACCTAGTTGGGGGGGTGGGGAAGGTAGGGAGGATGGGGAAGGTGAGGAAGGTGAGGAAGATGAGGAGGATGGGGAAGGTGAGGAGATCAGGTTATTTTCCCTATCTCCCTTCCCCCCCTTATCTCCCTGTCTCTTATACACATCT
>NZ_JBLZFZ010000058.1:0-43222 GCF_050753385.1 Pantanalinema rosaneae CENA516 | reverse complement strand
GCGACAAAATCACTGAATCCCTTCCAGGGATTGAAACCAGGGCAACTGCTTTTTGCAGTTGCTCAGAATCCAGCGACAAAATCACTGAATCCCTTCCAGGGATTGAAACGTATTTCAGGATGTTGCATATCTCCTGAAACTCCTCGCGACAAAATCACTGAATCCCTTCCAGGGATTGAAACTTAAGATAGAAATTCAGGGCGTGATGGTGGCTCGGCGACAAAATCACTGAATCCCTTCCAGGGATTGAAACCTGATATGCCACTTTCCGATGCTCAGAAACACCTACTGCGACAAAATCACTGAATCCCTTCCAGGGATTGAAACAACGCTAGGCAGTGATACAAAGGCATTGATTGAGGCGACAAAATCACTGAATCCCTTCCAGGGATTGAAACAGTAAATAGTGAGAAGTCTGGGGTGAGTGTAGTTCCGCGACAAAATCACTGAATCCCTTCCAGGGATTGAAACATTGGTGATCGGAGTGCCCAGATACCCTAGAAACTCCTGCAGCGACAAAATCACTGAATCCCTTCCAGGGATTGAAACCAACGCTCTAACACGGGTGAGCAATTCCAGGTGATGCGACAAAATCACTGAATCCCTTCCAGGGATTGAAACTACCCTCCTGGGGTGATTAGTAGCCCGATCATTAGCGACAAAATCACTGAATCCCTTCCAGGGATTGAAACATTACCTCGCAAACGCTACAAATCCTAAAACAATAGCGACAAAATCACTGAATCCCTTCCAGGGATTGAAACCAGGGCAACTGCTTTTTGCAGTTGCCCAGAATCCAAGCGACAAAATCACTGAATCCCTTCCAGGGATTGAAACGGCAAAATTGGGAGCATTGACCGCGATCGTGGGAGCAGCGACAAAATCACTGAATCCCTTCCAGGGATTGAAACAAACAGCCAATCATTCATTTTTTCGGGGTAAATGAGCGACAAAATCACTGAATCCCTTCCAGGGATTGAAACCATCTTCCCCGTATCCGCCATCTTTGCAGACTGCACTCATGGGCGACAAAATCACTGAATCCCTTCCAGGGATTGAAACACGGTTACTTCCAGCATGTTTTTTAATCTCCTGTTTTGCTGCGACAAAATCACTGAATCCCTTCCAGGGATTGAAACGTTGACAACACTCTCAGAGGTAAAGGCGACGGTGGTGCGACAAAATCACTGAATCCCTTCCAGGGATTGAAACTCTGAGGAGGCTCCTGCTGCGATCCTGCGGCTCCCGCGACAAAATCACTGAATCCCTTCCAGGGATTGAAACAGGTCGGTTAGCCGTTGCTGGTAGTGTTGGCTGAGAGCGACAAAATCACTGAATCCCTTCCAGGGATTGAAACCCCCTCGGATCAAGCACAGCTTTTTTCTGGCGGGTGCGACAAAATCACTGAATCCCTTCCAGGGATTGAAACCCGACACAGAGCCGTAGGTAATCCGGTCTTTGGTGGCGACAAAATCACTGAATCCCTTCCAGGGATTGAAACTGGAGCAATCCAGATTCCAGATTTTTCCTCAAGTCGGCGACAAAATCACTGAATCCCTTCCAGGGATTGAAACCCATCAGTTAGTCCCTCCTTTACTCTCTCTTCTCCCGCGACAAAATCACTGAATCCCTTCCAGGGATTGAAACGTTGAGATATAGTTCAGGTCGCGCCAAAACTATTGAAAAGCTCCAGAACCCCAGATATAAATCGGTAGACTAGCACTTAAGAGGGCAAGGAGCCATCTGCATTGTCGTTTAATACCAGCTTTACACATCCAAAAACAACAGATGTCACTACTGGCGAACCCTGTATCGTTGACTAGAGACATGATAGGATGCGCCCATGATTCAACATCGAGTTGCGGTAGCGGCTAGAAAGGGTGGAGTTGGCAAAACCACGATCGCCTGTGGTCTGGCTTCGGTTCTGGCAAAACAGGGAAAGCAAGTATTAGTAGTCGATTTAGACCCCCAATCAAATTCAGCCTATGCGTTAGGGGTTGACCCAACTGCTCCAGGTACGGCTGAGTTGTTGATGGGCAATACCCCAGCAGCTTTAGAAGCTGCACCTGGACTATATGTTTTACCGGGGGGACCAAACCTGACCAATCAAGCGATTCAGTCACTACATCCGGAGGATTTAGCAGATTTCGTTAAGGTGATGTCCTACGATGCTGTAATTCTAGATTGCCCTCCCGGAAACGAAACTCTGGAGCGATTAGGCTTGGTTGCCGCTCAAGTGACACTTGTTGTCACCAATGCTCACCCCTTTGCCATTATGGGGGCCAATCGGGTTATGGGCATCTTGGAAAGCTATCGCAACCGAGAGCGTCGAGGTCCTAAACAGTGGGCATTGGTGCTCTCCCAGGTTGACGAACGACGCGCCTTAGATAAAGAACTACCCGCTCAGTTGGCTCAACGGTACGCTGATATTAAACACTTCACAGTGCATCAAGACACGAATCTGTCACAGGCTGGCGCCCAGCAAATTCCGATTATGGACTATGCTCCTCGATCACGATCAGCAGAGGAACTGGGTACGATCGCTCAGTGGATTATGGAAACGGCTCACGATTAGGACACGAATATGGCTAGACGACGTAGCGCAGCAGAACTGTTGGATGCAGCCGATGCCGCAGGTACAGCAATTCAAGCGAAGGATAGAGAAGCAGAAGCCAGAGCTGAACTGGAAAAATCTCGCACCTCAGTTTTGCCTTTAGGGAAAATTCTGGATCGTACCAGCGATACCCGAGGCTTAAGCAGTCAGCATGTGAGTGAACTAGCAGAGTCGATCGCGGTGCTGGGTCTGTTGGAACCACTGGTTGTAGATCAACGAGGTCGGCTACTGGCAGGTGGACACCGCAAAGCCGCCGTATTCGTGCTGAAAGAGGCAAATTCAAAAGCCTATAACAAGCACTTTCCTGAGGACTTGGTACCAGTCAGGGTGGTCGATTTTGATGCAGAGGAGCATCCCGACCTGGCATTGCAAGTTGAGGTAACGGAAAACGAAAAGCGGCGAGACTATACCCCTGAAGAAGTCAGAGCATTAGCTGAGCGGCTTCGGGATGCCGGTTATGCCGATGTGAAAGGCAGACCAGCCAAGGGCGAGAAAGCACTCCGACCTGCGCTAGAAGTAATTATTGGGAAGAGTATTCGGACAGTCAGACGCTACTTAAATGAAGGGTTTGAGGAAAGTGTGACAGATGTCCGACTTTCTAAACAGGAAGAGGCAAATGCTGTGTTAGCCGCTTTACGACGATTACAAACAGAACTCAATCGTTGGCAGAAGGCTTATCCAGAACCAGAGATGTCTGAACTACAGGTAATTAGTAAGGATGTGACTCGGCTATCCAAGCGGGTAGAAGCAGCACTCAAAAAATTAAACACCTAAAGTTTGAACCCTATCGCGATCGCAAAAACGACTTCCTATTGTTCCTACAACAGTTGAGGCAATTCCCACTCTGGTCTTCATTTATTGCCAACCAGATATTGCAACTGAGCTTTATGATCTGGGAGATCGCCCCTCAACTTGATGCTTCAATTAGAGGCTCCTGCACCAAACTGGGAAATTAATTCTTCGCGCGAAAGCTCCATCAGCAGGCGCGTATACTCTTGAGCTGGCAAACTCAGTAAAGGCTCAACTGTTGCACTTAAAGTTTCATCCAGTTCACCGAACCGCATTCGGAGGAGATTCTCAATCACCTGTTTCCTTTCTTCCGCTACACCTTCCTCCTTCGCTAGCCGTTCAACACTGGTAATGTATGGCATCTGTCGTTCCTCTTGATATTGTTTCAGTTCTGCCCGAAACTCCTGCTCTAACCCCTTGGGAAGCGCCATCATCCAGTCCACCAACCGGAACAGCTCTACCACATCATCTTTACTATAGCCCTGCTCAAACAACCTGCGAACCAACACCCATTTCCACTGTTTCCGCTGCTGTGGTTCTCCCGTTGTCGCTTTCGTTTTCAGGTGTGCCATCACCATGACCGCAAATGGGTTCCGACTCTCCTCTAACTCTGACCACTGAGCTTCATAGTCCAAGAGCTTAGCGATCGGAAACTCAATCCCCATCCGACAACCACCCAACCCATACCCGTAAGAATTGGGTCGCCAGGAAGGACGATCGTCCCCCAACACCGCTAGACTGACCACAGGCTGACGATAACGGTCAAAACATCGATAGTTGTAGATGAACATCCGTTCAGCAAATCCCGACTCCTCCTGGCTTTGCACCTCAATGTGGATCAGAATCCAGGCTTCCTCCCCATCCTGTTGCCAGACCTTGAACAATTTGTCGGTGAACCGTTTGCCCACCTCGGCATCCTTGGCGAGTTGCTGAAACTCCTGATCCAGCGATTCGTAAGGACGACTCCAATCGATTAATTCATGCACTGCCGGAAACAATAGCAAGAGAAACGGTTCAAAGTAAAACTCTAGTGCTTCCTTCCAGGGTGAATCATATTCTGCCGGAGAAAATTGAGTTCCAGGCGTTTGAGGTAAGTCCGCATCGGTCATCGCTATTCCTTTTCTTGGTCGTATCCCAGCTCTTGCAAGAGCTTTAAGTATCCCCGCTTCTGGTTTGTCCCGCAGTTTTCGAGAATCCAGCTATCATACTTCAGCCTCTACCAAGGGTCGATGTAGCAATTCTTTCGTGCACTTCTGCCAGACGTAGGGATGCAAAGGTAAAATTGTTCTCAGCATAGGTCAACGGTCAATGAGCATTACCCTCAAGCCAGAACAGGAACAATTTATTCGCGATCAAGTAGCACGGGGCAGGTTCAGATCTGCTGATGAAGTGCTGGCTCAGGCGTTTAAGCTGCTGGAGGAGAAGTATCAGGAGTACGAAACCTGGATAGAGGAAACCTATCAACAGGTGGATGAGGCAGCGGCAGAGTTGGATCGGGGTGAGGGGATGCCGCTGGAAACGGTGATGGAACAACTGCAAACTCGATTCCGGCAAGCACGGGCAGCAATGGAATGAGCCGTTGTATAATTTCGCCCAGTGCCAGCCGCGACCTGAATACGATCGCAGATTACTTTGTTGAGCATAATATTGAGGCTGGGGAACGCTTGCTCAAAGAGTTTAACCAGAAGTGCCAAAATCTGACCCGGTTTCCCAACCTAGGTAAGCGATATGCTCAGATTCGGGAAGGTCTGCGCGGAGTACCGTTAGATGGCTATATCATCTTCTACCGAGTACAAGGGGACGATGTGGAAATTCTGCGCGTGGTCAGTGGTAGGCAGGATTTGGAAGCCTTGTTCGATGAGGAAGAATAGAGAAGGTGATTGGATGAATAACCAAGACGATCAAGGGGTTAAATTAGCTAGGAGATAGTTAGCTAAGTACATACTCACATCATCACTATTCTAATTGCCTTAGCCAATACAACAACAACAGCCGATCGTCCTCCGTCAACTGGCTCCAACGTCGTCCTCTAAAGCGTTCTGCGACAAACTGATGGAACTGGGTAGGTTGCCAACCCAATTGCTGGATTGCTCCTCGAATTGCCGCGATCGTGACCTCCGAGCCATCATTACCAGGAATTACTGGTGGTTCAGGGGAGCGGGAAACGGGCGGTGAGGCTGGGGAAAACTCACCCAACACCGCCGAATAAGGATTTGCAGCAGACAAAGGATTACTTTCAAAATTTCCACCTTTCATATAGGGGATTGAGTGTACAACCCCGGCTGGCTTGGCTTCTAGCAATTTTGGCTGGTCAAACGGTTCTTCCGTTGATGCACTGGAATCTGGCTCTGGCTCGGCTTGTACACTCACTTGGCTGTCGTCCTGAGTTTTGGCGTTGGTAGCAGGGGCGATCGCCGCTACTAAACCGGGAGATGCCTCCAGATTTGGCCGGTCATATTTGGGCTGCCATAACTCCTGATATTTGTACAAAGTCTGCTTGCTGCATCGCGCTTGCGCCACGATCGCGTCGCCTCGCTTACTCAGGTCATCCGGCAGTTGCCCTAACGCCGCTAACGTTTTGACGGCTTGTTGAATCCGAGCCTGGGCATCCAAAGCTTTCTCTTGGTTTCGGTGGTTCCGCCGCATCGGCACGATGTTGTTGGCCGCATGGACGTTCCCTTCCCGCTCTCCATCCGTCCCCAGTTCCCAGTAATACCTTTCGGCGGCTTCGGCCCAGTCCTGGCTGCGTTGCCGAATTTCTAGTTGATGCCGACACCATTCGGGATATCCGGTACTGGCGATCGCGGTTTGTTCCACATAATCCACCAACGCGGTTCCAGTTAATCTTAGGAAGACTACGCCATAGCAAGCAATCGTTTTCAGCAGGTGATTGGTTTGCCCGTGTCCTGTCCAGCCTTCAGCCATCTCGCGTTCTAAATCCTGTTTCCAGGCATCTACGACTTTGGAAGCGGTGGGGGGCTGGTAGTTGCCCTTATGGTTGGCTCTCGCTTGACTGAGGGCAAGTTGGAGGAGGGTCAGGTCTTGCTGGGGAGTCGCACTGTCCCACTGGTGGAAGAAGCTAGCCAGGTCAGTCCCGATCGATTGCAGGTCATCATCGAGGAGAAAAGAGCCTGTACCGGGCTGTAACGGTAAGCGATGGGCATTGTATTGGATATATTGCCCTTTGGCAGGGTTGCCCCAGCTTTTGACGTTCGGAAAGATTTCTAACTGACCCGGCGCAACCTCAAACCCCTGCACTTCTAGACAGCGTTTGACGGCTAACGCCAAATCGAAGGTCGCTACGGCTTCTGGCAATGGCAGGTATAAGTGAATGCCGCCACTCCAACTCGATTGGATCGGAATGACACGGCAAATCCCGATCGTTTCCAACGCTTGCACGATCGCAGAGATAGCCTCAGGCGATCGGTATTGGCTCTGGGTATCCAAATCAATCAACGCATATTGGGTCTGATGACCAAACCGGACTCCGACCAGTTGGTTGGCATCCTGCCACTGGTTCCACAGGGTCCGGGGTCGCATCGGGTAGCGCTTGAGGGTTTGCCATTGTGGTTTGGCTTGGGCATCCTCAGGAGTAGCGGCGACGATCGGATACCACGGGTGATTAAACAATTCACATAACCGTTTGCCTTGCGGATCTCCAGGCAATGGTTCGGGGAGGCGGCGCTTGGGAGGCAGGGTCATTGGCAACCTCCCGCCAGCATGGCAACGCAGAAATGGGGCATGGCAGATTAAGTCCTGAAGGGGGTGAACATCGCGCCATGCCGCAGCTAGTCTATTTGTCCAAAAAAGTTGCACCATTGGACAAATAGACCCTAAAATTGGCATAGCGCATGGTGCTCCAACGTCAACCGACATCGGAGAGACTACGACCAGCCGGGTGAGCTAACTTTCGACCTTGGAAAATCTGGGTTAGCGTCCCCAAGCCTTTTACAAATAAATACTGAAGCTTGATGCCCTCACTGTTTGCCGCAGTGGGGGTTTTGGGCTTCTAGGGAGTCCTAGAACATAACCACGCTCCTTGTGCCATTGCAAACGGGGAAACTTGACGAGCCACGGCACACTCCTGATGCAGGGTTGTGAGTTGGTTGGAGTATGGCTGACCCAAACATGGCATCGTCAAAAACTAAATGGTTCAGAAGCATGGTAGATCAATGTTGTGTATAGATCTCATAATCTTTGCAGCGCTAGCCTCTAAAGCCCATTTACTCTAGCGATCGCCCTCACTCTGCCTCCCCCGAGGCTGACCAGGGATTTAACCCTTGTTGTTCTAACCAGCTTTCTAGATAAGCCAGCCGATTTCTCAGGTCATCCTCGGTGGCATACGCTTCTCCTAAGCGGGTTAAGTCTTGCTCAAGCTGCTGAATGCGTTGGCTCAGGCGATCGTCGCGCTCCTGTTCAGCCCTAGTGACTCCAAACGCCGCATCAAACCGCCGCTCTAACGTTTCCGTCAGCAGTCCCATGCACAACGTTAATGCCTGTTTGTTGCCGCGAAATGCCTGCCACAGCCAGTAGGCACTGACCACCTCAAGCGGCAAAGCCCTAATTCGGCTACCGCCCCGCAGTTGATCGATGTCGGGTTCTATGTCAGAAATCGCGGGCGTATAAGCCTCTCCTAGCAAGGATTTGAGGGCTTTTGACTGTAAAAATTCGCGGGCGTTCCGCTCGGTCAAATTGACACATTCCGCCGCTTGAGTTTGGGACATCCGATAAGCCCCATCCGGCAGCATGAACCCATCAACGGTTAAAGCGCCGATCGTGACAGTAGCGCGGGTAGCTTTTACAGATTCAGTCATAGAGATCGTCCCTTCACTGCTCTGTATGGCTGGATTTGTTGGGCTTTCGCTCCGTTAACCACCAACGCATCATCTCCTCTAGCGCCTCCGATATTTCCACTTCTTCGATCAGACAAGATGCCTTGAATCGTAGGGCTAGTTCCTTCGGAACATACCCCGATACCTGCATATAGCCTGGGTCTTTGCGTTTGCCAGCCATCAAATCATCCATGCTGAATGCATCCATCTTGACATGTCTCCTGGAAACTATCGCAATTCTAGTTAACATGCTAACATGTCAGCGTGCTAACATTCATTCACAAGTAATTCACACGCATGGGAGCCATGCACATGAATGCAGTGAAAACGGAGCGACTCATTCCCCGTAGCATCGTTCTGGTCAGGCTTTCAGAAATTCGATATGGCAACAACGCTTTGGCAGATGGCATCCTGCTCAGCCAACCAACCTTATGGCGCTGGTGTGACTTAGCAGGCATTGCCGCCAGGAAGTTCGAGTTTACGGGGACTGAATTTGACCAACTCGCGGCGATCGCCCTCGATTACAGACGTGGCAAAACCACAGCAAAAATTCTGGAGAGATTAATTCATGAGCAGAATCAACAGGCATCAAATCCGGCAGATGTTGTTACAGCAAGGAATTCAGGTATCCAACCACCGGATTGCCGAAGTAGCGCGATCGTTACATCTCACAGAACCTTATACCGATGACCAAGCAAAGCAGATGGTTCAAGCCTTGCAGTCTCAAGCAGTAGCAGAACCAACCAGTCCGTCTGAAATACCAGCAGAGCCAGCCAATAGCCACAACTCAGAGCAACTTCATACAGCTTTGGCAAACCGAACAGCCGCCAACAAAAGCCAAATTAAAACGACACTGGATGCGAGTAATGCTGCCCTCATCGGACAGGCGACTCAGTTACTCGACCGGATGCATCAGCACGATCGGGCCTTAGCTAGAGAAGTGGCTACCCACATCGCCGCCCGTCCCCACAACTTCATGGCTTACCTCGGTGAAGAACTAGCCACCCTCCTGCCCACTCCCCCCACCTTTATTGATGCGGAAGACCTGACCGCCGATTTTACCGTCCCCGAATTTGCCTTTCCCGCCATCTCACCCACATCGATCGTGGGCGCATTGCCCCTGTAGACTGCCTTCCCCATCATCAGGAGATGCCATGTTTGCACCCATCCTCAAGCAGACTATTCCCCATCCACAGCACACTTGGCTGTTATCAACCGCACTCACCCTAGCAGCATTAGGCATCAGCCAGCATCAACTGACTAAATTCAAACATCGACTCCAGGCAGGAATTCATTGGATTGAGGAGATTGGCAGCGATCGAGTCCGGCGACATTTCTACACAAGAGCTGGGGTGTTGGAGCTATGCGATCTCGTGTGCAGCGATCGGGCTAACCAACTGCATCAAGCGATCGTCAGCCAGTCAAGCTCTGCGATTATCCCTCGCCCAGCGACCACAGCCATTCATGAATCCCAATGGCAACCGAGGCAATCAGAGTCATCACTCTATCAAGAGCCTGGTCAGTTATCCGCCTATCATCCAGCCGCCTTAGACATCCAACCCGCTACGGTTTCCGGCAACCTATTGCATGATCCACGACTATTTGAACTGCTGCAACTCAAACGAGATGAATTGGAGGTACAGCGATCGACGCTCGAAACTGAACGACTCCGAATCATGCAAGCCGCTTACCAGCAGCAAGCAAGTATCCCAGCCACCCATCAGCCCCAAGCAGAACCAGCATCTCAAGCTGTTCAGCCCATCAATATCAAGATCAAGGTAGAGAACCAGTCTGAAGGGGGCTACTACTGGGATGCCTTCGGCTTGGTCGAGCTAGTGTTTATGCTGTGCATGATCTCCCTGTTCGCGATCGGAACCTTCGCCGCCGTCTCCAGCCTGCGCCCAAATCACAGTAGTCTACTGGGGATGAGCCGCCATGTCTAAAGTCATCCTCACCGTAGTCACAATCAATCTGGGTTTGATGGGAGCCGCTCGTCTGCCATTCCCCAAACTAGCAACGACAACCACTCAACCCGCGATCGTCGTTCATCCAACACCTACGCCAAACCCAGAAGTTCCTACAGTTTCGACTCCTGCACCGTCCCCGATGACCGTTGAACGGGACGTTTTAGCAGCCACTGTCACCCGTTGTCAGAACCTTGCAGGAGCCAATTTCCGCACCGTTCCTAGTCTGGATGATGCTGCGATCGCCAATGTGATTCCCTGCAATACGGCAGTAGTCCTGACGGGGAATAGCATCCGTAGCGATGGCGAGCTTTGGCTGGAAACGGAATGGAACGGCGCTCGGGGATGGGTCGCTCAAGTCATGCTCAGTCCTCCCCGGCGAGTCCGAATCAGAGAAGCAATTTCACCAGATCGGACTACACCCCTACCCCAACAAACTCAGTCGAACATGGTGCAGGTGCGATATGGACTTTGAGCCGCCACCGATTCCCAGACGACAACGACCGCAACGCCCTAGCTATGCACCTGTTACAGCCAGAGAATTGTTGCTAGATGGGGGCTTTAAAGATTGTCCTGGTCTACCGATCTCTGAAGCTGATCCCGGTGCGATCGTCCGGTCTCCCAGTAACGCGATCATGGCTCCACCTCTCGGTGCGATCGTCCATCAACCGCGAGGGCTAGCCGTGCATCAACGCTACCCAGTCTATGCCACACCAGGGTTTATCAGTTCTGAGCCAGGGACGCAAACTCAACCTGCATCCAAAGCTCAGTTCAAGCTTCAGCTCAAAGAGTTTCCCAGGCTCAAGTTGCCCAACCTGCCTAAATTACGGTTGCCTCACTGGAAACGCCCTGCTCCAACAACCACGACGACTAGCCCGAGTAAGCCTAAAAGCCAGCCAGGTAAACCATCAGAGAAATTGACAGGTTTCAAACTCCCCAAACCAGCTTTGTCCGGTGCAGGCTTCGGGTCGCTTGGGTTGGGTAAGTCGGGGAAGTCCGGCAGAAAAGGTAGTGCAGACAATTTCAGGGATGACCCGATCGCGCAACTCTTGGTGCAGATTTTTCTAGCCTTGCTGATTTTGATTCCACTCATCCTTTAGGAACTGCCTATGTTCGGACGACTATTCAGAGCCATTAATGGACAAGGTGGTGGTGGGCTATCTCTGGTTCAAGGAAAGCACTCCCTCACCCCCGATCGCGTGTTCAAATCCGACCCGACCGCCATCACGCCAGAAAACCCTGGCACGTTTGACAGCTTCCGCTCCATGCCAGTGCTGACTGCCCCTCGCTACTTTTCGGAGGAGGAAGCCGTAGCGTTAGAGGAATTAGCCACCAAGACCGCTGACCAGTACCGTTACGCCAGTCGAGCCTATACCGCGATGGAAAAAATTGAACGCACCGATGGCAAGCTGCATCGGCGACACCGGGACTATGAACAGGTGGTCGCGGATGTCGAATATGGCAAACAGGAAGCTAACGCTGACCTGGCAGACCATTTGCACGGCTTGCGGGGCAAATATGCCCGCTTAGGCACCAACCTCATGAAGACCGAAAGTAAGACAGACAAAGAGATTGAGAAATTACAGAGCAAGATTCAGGGAGTGTGGTAAATGGCGCGATCGCTACGACTGCTGTTGCTGGGTGAGCTGGGACTGCTGCTGGTGGGCTTGCTCCATTGGCTTTTCCGCCTTTGTATAGCAATGGAGAAATTTTGGTCGCTAAGGAAGTTAGTCTTGCCAAAACTCCTGAAAACAACTGTCTGCAAGCTCGGTATAGCGCACCGTGTGCTGAATATTCTTGTGTCCCAGATAGTGCTGAATGGATCGCGTATCGTGCCCGTCATTCACCAACTTATACCCACAAGCGTGCCTGAGCATGTGAGGGTGAACTGAAAAGGGTAGAGATGACAGTTGAGCCACACGGGTCAGGATTTTGCGGAATCCGGCAGCAGTCATGGGACTGCCACGCTCTGTCACAAACAGGTAGGGAGATGGGGATGATTCCCGTTGCAACTGACGCAGTGCTCGCAGTTCAGGTGCTCGGAGAGGATGCACACTGGGGATGCCATGCTTGACGCGGCGCACATGCAATAGCCCCACCTCAAAGTCTACTTGCTCCCAGCGCAGTGAACAGAGTTCACTCACCCGTAACCCATGTCGATAGGCTAAGAGAATCATCGTGGCATCCCGCTGCCCATACCGTCCCCGCTTCTTGGCAACTAAAATCAACTCCTCAACTTCTGCGGTAGTGAGATACTCACGTGGGCGCTTTTGGGCATGAGGCAACATCTTGGGAGGAACTGTCCCATTTTCGATGGTTGGCATCCTTGCTTTCCCCCTCCTGAAACCGTTGTTTTTCGGACTTCTCTAGACACAGACTGTCCCAGATACGAACAATAGTGGGACAGTTTGATGAGTCTATCCCATGCCTGTTCAGTTTCTCTCTGACTCAGATCATGATCGCTTAAATCGCTTTCCGCAAGAGATCACACAGACCGATTTAGACCGCTTCTTTTGGTTATCTCCAGACGACCACCGTGCCATTTTAAGACTACGCGGTGATCATAATCGCCTGGGGTTTGCCCTGTTTTTGTGCTGCTTACGCTATCTGGGATTCTTCCCAGAACAGTTGTCACAGCTTCCTGCCTCTGTAATTGAGTATGTCGCTGTGCAACTACAGGTGTCTGCTGATGCCTTCTCTCTTTATGGTAAACGAACCAGCACGCAACGCAATCATCAACGGCAGGTGCAAGTCCTTTTAGGTTATCGTCGTGCATCCCCACTGGATCTGCTGGCGTTGGAACAATGGCTGTTAGAACGGGCTTTAGAACACGACAAACCCATGCTTCTTTTTGAACTGACCTGTCAGTACCTTCAGCAGCACAAGATGATTCGGATTGGTACAACCCGTCTTGAGAAGATGGTGGCAACGGCTCGCCAACAAGCCCAAGAAGCAATTTATCAAGCATTGCAACCATTGCTCAAACAGGAACAGTGCCAGTTTTTAGACAACTTATTGGAAGTGGATGATGAATTAAAGCGAACACGCTTGTCCTGGTTGCAGCGGACCCCCACTGGTAACAATACCAGGCAAATCCTCGAAACCCTTGAGAAGATTGATTTTCTTCAACAACAGGGGGTGGGAGCTTGGAACCTCAATATGCTCAACCCCAATCGCGTCAACTACCTGGCAAAGATCGGTGCTAGAGCGACAAATCAATACCTGAAACGAGCACCACAATTCAGACGTTATCCTGTTTTAATTGCTTTCCTGAAACAGTCTCTTTACAACTTTGTCGATGATCTCATTGAGATGTTTGACCAACGGCTATGGGAATTGCAAAATCGCACAAAGTTCGGCAGGTGATTCTCACTGAACTTCGGCGGGTGATTCTCACAAACCTCGGCACCCCATTCCCAACGAACTTCGGCAGGTAATTCTCACAAACTTCGGCACCCCCTTTACACTCGCTGTCAACGACAAGCGGAGGTAGCGGGGATATGAAACGGAAGCAACAAGGAGGATTACTGCCTGTGGCAAAATTTCGAGAGATCTTGCGACTTCACGATCTGGGCTATAGCCAGTGCCAGATCGCCCAAAGCTGTGCGGTGGCACGCTCAACCGTGCAAGATTACATTCGTCGCGCCACTGCCAAGAACCTGAGTTATACCGAGTTGACCCAGTTGAGTGACAGTGAGGCGCAAGCGGCGCTGGGCAAAGGAAGACAGAACCCCGAACAGCGGGCGGAACCGATTGACTTTAGTGCGGTAGATGCCCAATTACAGCATAAAGGCGTGACGCTAGCTCTGCTGTGGCAGGAGGGACTGGACAAAGGACAATGGAACTGTAGCTACGCCACTTTTTGCCGCTGGTACAACCAGTGGCGGGTGCGGCACCAGTTGTCGATGCGGCAGGTGTACAAGGGAGGTGACAAGCTATTTGTGGACTACTGCGGGCTGACGGTGCCCATGCAGGACAAGGAAACCGGACAAGTGATGGCAGCCCAAATCTTTGTCGCCTGTTTGGGAGCGAGCAACTACACCTACGCCGAAGCTACACCTACGCAGGAATTACCGCACTGGATTGGGTCGCACCAGCGGGCACTAGCGTTTTTCGGTGGTGTGCCGCAGTGCATTGTGCCGGATAACCTCAAGTCCGGGGTCACCGACCCTTGTCGGTATGAACCGGGCATTAATCCGAGTTACCAGGAGTTCGCCGAGCACTATGGGGTCGCCATTATTCCGGCTCGACCGTACAAACCGCGTGACAAAGCCAAGGTCGAAAAGGCAGTGCAGGAGGTAGAACGACAAGTGCTGGCACCGTTGCGGCACGAGCAATTCAGCACACTGAGCGACCTTAATGCTGCTATTGCCCAGAGGCTGAAGGCGTTAAATGAGCGGACGATGCCCGGTTATGGGGTGTCGCGACGGGTATTGTTTGAGCAAGTAGACCAACCTGCCCTCTCTCCTTTACCGGTTCAACCCTTCACGTTTGCCCACTGGAAGACAGCGAAGGTCAACCTGGACTATCACATTGAGGTCGAAAAGCACTATTACTCCGTCCCCTATTGGTTTGTGCAGCACGAAGTGCGAGTCAAGGTGTCTGAGCAAATGGTCGAAATCTTTCACGATGGCAAGCGGATTGCTGCCCACGAACGCTGCCGCCTGCCCCATCGCCACACGACGCTACCCGACCATATGCCGCCTGAACATTGGGCCTACAAACGCCAGTCGAAAGAACGCTTTTTAGCCTGGGCGCAACAGGTCGGACGCCACACGACAAGCCAGGTGGAGGCAATGTTTGAACGCAAAGACCATGAAGAGCAGGCGTTTCGTACCGTGCGAGGTTTGCAGTCTCTAGCAACGCAGTATGGCACGGCGCGGCTGGAAGCGGCTTGTCATCGGGCGAATGTGTTTGGCATTGTCAGTTTGCGTCGCATCCGCTCCATGCTGCAAACCCAGTTGGACAAAGAACCCTTGGCGGATGACAATCCAGTCGTTCCGGTTGTTGAACATGCAAACGTCCGGGGTGCTCAGTACTATTCCTAACTATTTCTCATTGGATCAATTCTCATGATGAATCCGTCTACGATTGAACAACTCAAAGCCTTGCGCCTGGTCGGGATGCTCGAAGCCTGGAGTGAGCAACAGACCAGCAGCACTTATCACGATCTCAGTTTCGATGAACGACTAGCACTGTTGGTGGAACGTGAGCACTGGCGACGTGCCCAGCAACGGTTGCAACGCCGCATCAAGCAAGCTCAACTGACGACCACTGCCAGTTTGAATGACATTGACTTTAACGTCGCTCGTGGCTTGAGCAAGGTGAAGTTTCTGGAGTTGGCACAGGGACAATGGTTACACCAACACCTTCAATTGATCCTTGTCGGACCCACAGGTGTGGGCAAAACCTTCCTGGCTTCGGTGTTGGCAGACGCCTTCTGTCAGCAGGGACACAGTGTGCGCTACTTCAGAACCGCAGACCTCTTGTTGGAATTAAAACTTGCCAAAGCAGATGGATCATTGCCTAAGTGGAAACGACAATTAGCCACCTTCAACCTGCTCATCCTCGATGACTGGTTGCGCGATCCTCTCTCCCAGGAACAGGCACGCGATCTACTCGATCTGTTGGACGAACGCTATCGCAAAGCGGCTTGTTTGTTTGCGACCCAACTCCCCGTTTCTCAGTGGCATCAACAAATCCAAGACCCCACCCTGGCTGATGCTATGCTCGACCGCATTGTTCACGATGCGCTGAGACTGTCTCTCAAAGGAGAGTCGATGCGAAAGTTAACCAGTTCGGTTCAACCCGATACGGCTGAATATGCCATCGCCTAATTCAGCCAGAGAGGGATCATGTTATCGTTTGGAGCAAAGGTGATCTCACATGCGATCTGATCTACAACAAATTGACCGGCCGAAGCAGACGAAATTAACCCTGCCGAAGTTGGGTGAGAATCCAGTGCCGAAGTCACTGAGTTGACCCTGCCGAAGTGATGAGAATATGCAGGAATTGCACAACGAAGCAAAGCGAACCTTTGAGGCAGATCGCTTACAAGCAACAAAAACGATCAATGAAAAGTTGAAAACGTTGCATCAAATCGGACAGATTTTGCTAGATGCAGAAGTCGATGACCAAAAGGTTAGGACAACTGCGTTTGAGTACATCACACCAGCAAAACTGGAAACTGCATTGGGCGAAACGAAACAACTGATTCGTCCCGAAAATGATGCCTACGTCGATTACTTTGGTAAGTTCTATCCGCGCATTCGCCGATTCTCCAGTCACTTCCTGTCCACCTTGCAGTTCCACAGTCGCAGCAAGGATCAAGGATTGTTACAAGCCCTCGACCTGGTTCGCGAGATCCATGCTGGAATTCGTCGCAAACTGCCAGATACGACTCCTACTGAGTTTATCCCGGATACCTGGCGTTCGTATGTCATTGACGCAGAGGGCTTTAACCGTCGCTACTACGAACTTGCTGCCCTATGGATACTACGGCAACACCTGCGTTCAGGCGATATCTATCTCAGCCATAGTCGCCGCTTCAGCACCCTGGAAAGCTACTTCATGTCCAAAGAAGAATGGCAAAAGCAACGACAAGAAACAGTTAGTTTACTGGGCACTCCGATTGATGCAACTGTTCGTCTGACGGAACGAGAGGCTGAACTGCTTCGCCTGATTGAGCAAGTAGAGGCGTTGTTAAATGAAGCCGAAGGGGATCTGCGAGAGGAAAAGGACAAGCTGGTTTTGAGTCCTTTTGAGGCAGAGGAGCGAACTGCCGAACTCAATCAACTGACCTATCTGATCACGAACCGACTCCCGACTCTGGACATCACGGACTTGTTAGTCGAGGTTGATTCCTGGACCCACTTTTCCGATGCTTTTGAGCATTTGCAGAGTCCCCACCGCCGGGATACCAATTTGTTGCTGCACCTCTATAGCTGTCTTCTGGCGCAAGCTTGCAATCTGGATTTACAGCAAATGGCAACCTCTGCCAATCTGGGGTACAGACAACTGAGTTGGTGTAACACCTGGTATATCCGAGATGAAACGCTGCGAAACGCAAATACCGCCCTGGTTAATTACCACTATCAGTTGCCCTTGAGCCGTTTGTGGGGTGGTGGGATGCTATCGTCCTCAGATGGGCAACGCTTTCCAGTGCGCGGCTCTGTGCGTCAGGCGAGAGCACTCCCCCGCTACTTTGGGTACGGTAAAGGCATCACCTTTTATAGCTGGACTAGCGACCAGTTTTCCCAATACGGCTCCAAGCCAGTTCCAACCACACTGCGAGACGCAACCTATGTTCTCGATGAGATTCTCAATAACGAAACGGAACTGCCCATTTTGGAACACACGACCGATACAGCAGGCTACACCGAACTGATCTTTGCGCTGTTTGACTTGTTGGGGTTACAGTTCTCGCCTCGCATTCGCGATCTGGCTGACCAGGAACTGTATCGCACCAGTCAGATCCAGTTAGATGCCTACCCAAAACTGAAGAGCCATCTGCAAAGCGTCATCCACAAAGAGCGTATTTTGCCCCATTGGGATGAAATGCTACGGTTAGCAGGGTCTCTCAAAACAGGACGGGTCACAGCGTCGTTAATTGTGCAAAAGCTGCAAGCCTATCCACGACAGCATCCGTTAACCCGTGCTTTGCAAGAGTATGGCAGGTTGATTAAGACCATTCACATTTTGCGCTGGTATGCCGACGAAACCAACCGTCGCAGAATCAATCGACAACTGAATAAAGGGGAAGCTTTACATAGTTTGCGATCTCACCTCTATTACGCCAACCAGGGGGAAGTTCGGGGGCAGACCGATGAACAGCTTCGCAATCAGGTGGGCTGCCTCAACTTGGTCACAAACGCGATCATCATTTGGAACACTGTGTACATGGAAAAGGTGGTGCAGCAACTTCGGCAGCAGGGGCAAGTGGTAAAGGATGAACATCTCATGCATCTATGGCCTACCCGTCATGGTCATATCAATGTTTACGGGAAGTATCACTTCGAGATAGAGCACATTGGCAAGGAAAGACCGTTTAGAAGTCTACGCTAGTCTGACTTTCAGCCTTAGCGACCAAAATTTCTCCATTGCTATACAAAGGCGTTTTCGTCAATCTGCCAGTTTCCCGCCAGTTCATTGTCATTCTGCTGGTGGTCGCGATCGTGCTCTATGCCCTGTCCTGGCTTATTTGTGCGCCGATCGCTGCCTACCTCAAGCTGAACCTGCAAGTGTATTGGGCAGTGCTAGTCGGAGCCGCGATCGTCGTGATTTTAGGTATTGGAGTGAGCCTATGGATTGGCTGAAAGCTCTCTGGAAAGCGGTTGCCAAGGATGAACCACCAACCGCTTCAGAGGTAGGATTTGCCTGTGCTTTGACATTAGCCCTCTGGCTGGCTCCTAGCTACATTGCCCACATGAAACCGTGGGAGCGGCTCCTCACCTACCTGATGGGTATTGGCATCAGTGCCACCTATATCAAGCGCTGCCAGCAATTGCAGGAGCAAGAAAGCTACGATCGCGCCTCCCGATTGATGCAGCAAGAACTAACCCAGCATCAGATTGCCACTGAAGCCGCCTACTACAAGCAACAGCTCAGCTCCCAGTTCTTCCCATCAACCACCCAACAGCAACCGGCGGAAATGCCGATCGGTACAGAACAACAGACACCTGACACGGCGCTGCCGACAGAACTAGCCGTCAGGGATTTAACGGCGGAAATGGCCCGGTATGAAGGACATATTCTGATCGCCAGCCGGACCCGCAGCGGCAAAACCACCACCATTCAAAGTGCGATCGCTCATACCTGGCAGCAATATGGTGGAGCGGTTGATTTCTGGGTATTTGACCCCAAGGGCGCTGCGTTTTGCGGCATTGAGCAAACGGAGCGCTATCTCCTGTGCAACAAGCCATCCCAGGTTCCCGAAGCGGTTGAACGACTTGAAACGATCATCACCCAGGTGCTAGAACCCCGACAGGACAAACGCGTGGCGCAGGGCGGACACTGGGAAACCATGCCCAGAGCTGTCAAGGTCATTTTTGACGAGTTGAATACTTGGATCAGAATGGCTGGGCGCTATGACGAAATGATCAGCCGGTTGGATAAAAAGCACAAAACGGATTATCGGGGTCGAGCGATCGATGCCCTTGAGCGGCTAATTTTCCAGGGCGGTGAGGACAATATTGCGGTTTGGCTGCTAGCTCAAACGACCCGAGTGAAACAGTTAGGGCTCGATACTAGCGTTCAAGACAACATGGCTTATTTTGCTCAGTCTCGGAATGGGGATTACCAAAGTGTCGAAGATGCCCTATCGAATCCGTATGTCGTGAGCAATTCCCGGCAGCGACAGCTGCTGCAACAGTTACTCGCCCTCTATGCCAGGGACAAGGCTCAGGATCGACGGGTGCCGATCGCCTTCACTACCTTAGGAGGCAATCAACTGTGCAAGCTACCTGACCTCTCTCAGGCGAAATATTTCCGCTTCGGTGAGCCCGGTTCGACGGCCCGAACCCCAGCGAACCCAGTCGAACCCAACGCGAACCCACCCCGAACCGAGTTCGATGCAGGTGCGGATGAGCGAACCCGACTTGAACGCTGCCTGGAACTAGATTACGAGAATTCAAGTTCGCCGGGTTCGGCAGGTTCAGAAGCTGAAACCATGCCGCAAACTGGGCAAAATCAGGTAGGTTCTGCACCGGGTTCGCCCGAACTTGAATTTCCCGAAATTGATGACCTGGATGATGAGATGCTGCGATCGCTAATCCTGGAATACCGTCAGCAAGGCACGACTGGGCAGGATGCCTTTATCAAAACCTTTTGGAACATTTCCAAAGGTGACTCTCCCCGCTACCGCCGTGCCAGAGAGCGTTACCAGGAAGTGTGTAAGCAGTTTGGATTATAAGTTGTTTACTCAGCACTAATCTGCCTCGCATCAAAATGAGCACTGCATCATTCCTATCATTGGGAAACCAAATTACTCGAGTTATTCTGTAATAAAATCCGTTGAATTTAAACTCTTCTCCGAGACAGAGAACCCAGATAGGAAAATCGGTTTCTTTAAATAGAGTTTATCTGTCAACATCGGAAGCACAGAGGTATATGCTATCCGATGGATTGAATTTATGTGCATATAGCCTGCATTTGTAAGTCATCATTAGTGATTTCCTGATGGACTAATAATTTGATTTCTTAAGGATATCGGTTAGGTTAGCCCTGATTCTAGTAGAGTGCCTTTAACCCTTTTGGGAAAGTCTAATACTTTATCAATTGCAGCCTCTCTAAGCTCTGAGATGACATCACCGATCTGTCCAACGTCATGAATAACGACCTGACCTCTATTTCTGCCTGATGCTTTCAGCACCTGAACGCCAAAGTCGCAAGTATCCTCAATTAGATACACCTGCTTGTCAAGCATGACTAAGTTGCAACTGAAAAGGGATGGCGTATAGTTGCGGTTAGCCAGAAACTCTAGCACTCGACGAATTTCCTGTAATGAAAGCCGTTCCCTTAATCGCTCAATAACCTTAATTTGAAGCACCTGCTCCACGCTGTAAATAACTGAGGTAGGGTGTTGGGGGTCGCCCTCCTTAGAGGGTTTAACCAATCCCGTTCGGTCAAGGTAGCTAAGATTTCCTGGTTTAGCACTGGTCATTGCAATAACCTCTTGCCTTGTAAATCCATCTGGCATAATTCTCTCTACTTTGAATAAATCTGAACAACTATTTAATCAGATGATTAAAATCAGAACACAAATTCAATTATATGAGTTAGTGTAGATAGGTAGATCTTTATAGTCTTCTACAAACGTCAAGCAAAGGCATTCCTCAGCATAAGAGCCACCTATCTGTAGGATCTAAATTTATGTCAGATAACCTAAACCGCCGTAGGCCCGAAGACTACCTCAAGATCAATATCCACCAGGTTCATGAGGTGAGGTATTGGACTAAAAAGTTAGGTGTGTCAGAGACATTTCTTCGGAAAGCTGTCGAAGCGGTTGGCCCAGAGGCAGGTGACGTGCGTTTGTGGATTAATAAACGCAAGGCAGCAATCCGCCTGCTTGATAAACACCTGAACCGTAAATAGTCATTCATTTGACTATCAAAAGGCTAAGCACTTGCCCAAAAAGTTGTTTTCCCAAAAGGGTGCTAACCCAACCGCTGTCATAGTGGTCCGGTTTTGCATTGCTTTGAGGCAGCTGGCGCTCAGATAGGGTGCATTTGCTCAGCGATCGTAGCTTTGCCTTGTGAAAACCGTAAGCCTTCTGACGTGAGGACATAATTATCTCCCTCTACTCCACTGCTTGGTTACCAGTCACCTCCTTTTTCACAAGGTAAACACGGTTGCCTCAATTTCATCCCGTACTTTCGGCTCACACAACAAGCACTATTGAGGCAATCAATACGGAACTGATTAGCATCGTAATACTTCTGGAGTAATTCCCATTGTGCCTTTGTAAATTGCCATTTATGCCCAATGTTGCGGTGCTCAATCATGGCTGTCCTTAGTCGCTTAGCCCAAGCTGACCCGGTTTCCTGACACCACTTGTAAGTTTCCCAGTTTTCTGGTTGAGAGTGAGGATTGGGTAACTCTTGCTTCAGCTGTTCTAGCGATCGCAACGATTTACTATCGTGGGCGGAAGTACAGATATGGGCAACTCAGAGACGGTTGAGGCTTCCCATGGACGCTGGGTTAAGGGTCAGATTGGCACATATTTTGCTGGTTCAGTTTCACAGTTGTCCAGCTGATTGACCTTTGAGTAAATCTCTATGAACTATTCACCCTCTCCCGAACTTTCTACACTCACTGCCAAACACCTTTATTACCAATACGTCGAGACGCTTTCGGATCGGCAATCACTTTTCAATTTTCAAAATGCCACCATTCGCTACTTCATCCCCAGTCTTGATGGCCCAGTTCCTGCCGCACAAAAAAGAAGACCACTCTCCACCGAAGATATTCAGGTCGGCTTGAATTTTTTAGACCAAGTTTCGCTGGATACACTCCGTCATGCGCCCGATCTCGTGTTGAAAACAGCAGAAAAACTGGGGAGTTCAACCGTTCAGAAGGAACGAGTTCGCCGCAGTTTAAGCAATTTCATCGATTGGGCAGTGCAGCACGACTATTTAGCGCCCCTGGATAACCCCATTCCAGAAGGGATCTGTCACCACATTTCGGTCGGTCTGTATGCCGCGCTGCCCCTGAAGCGAGCCAGTGCCCGCCAGATTTGTCAGGCGTATCTGGCGCAGGCGACTGATACCTCAGAAGCCACGACCAATACTCAGAACGCGATCGTCCGATTTTTTATCCCTGGGTGTGGGGGGCCCAGGCCCCTCCATAAGCCAGCACGGGAGTTTGAAGTGCAAGCAGCATTGAGTTATCTAGAAACAGTACCCTTGGAATATTTGGATGCAGCGGTTACCATTGCCACTGCGGTGATGCAGGCGTTGCATATCAGCCAAACGCAGCAAACCCGGATGCGGAGAACCCTGCAAGACTTGCTCCGATGGGCTAGGAGATGGCACTACCTACCTCAACCCCATAGCGTTACCCCGTGGGGAACTCCAACCGCTTTCCCAATTTGCCCATCCGACCCAGCCAAGACCCAGACATTAAAGGACTATTATGAGCGCTACTCTCAACACCTTCAAAGCGCTCATCTCACGGCTGGCCTTGATTTGTGGCAATCGGCGCTTGTCCATTATTTCATTCCAGCGTGTGGTGGGCCTGCCCCAGTTCACGAAAGGCTGACTCAGGCAGACGTGCAAGCGGCGATCGACTATTTAGACACGTTAAGGTTGCCCTATCTCATGAATGCTCAGACGCTGCTCAATTTAGAGTTGGAGCGGTTGCAGTTGACACCCGCGCAGCAAACTGAGATTCGTATGCATCTCCACGGATGGGTGGATTGGATCTGCCATCAACTCGGCATAACGTATTCGAGCGACAATGCCGCACCAGAACCTGTCTTTAACACCTTTAGGACACCGGGCAGCGCCCGTCCACGTCAGAAACCGGGGGCTCAAATGCAGGCGAAGCGCTGCTGCGATTATGCCTTGTGCGCCAAGAAGTTTCCCAACGATTACATCAATCCGAAGCTGCAACAGCAACTCCAGGATTACCAACAATGGCGACTCGATAACAACGTCAACCCCGGCGGGTATGTAGTCGAAGCGGAACAAATTTTGCAGGTGCTGGGGTGGCTCCATCGCTACGAAAACGTCGCGCTAGAGGATCTGTGCTTTGAGCAGTTCATTACGAAAAGTCCGTTGACGATCCAAGCCGCCAATTATGATGACTATCTCGAATACCTCAGACAGAAAGACATGGTGATTCAGCGTGCTCGCACCGTTGCCGACGAGGATTTGGCAAGAGTGGAACGCTACCTCAAATTTGTGGGTGGGCATCCGGCCTCTCAAAGCAGACGCATCTTTATTGCCCTCGCGATCGGCAAGTTCCTTTACCGCAAAGACCGCAACCAGGATGATTTTCCTAGCGATCGCAATATTCCTATCCTGCGGCGGCTGCTCGACCTTCAATCTACCAAGAAAGAAGAGGCTACCCAAGCGTTGCCGACGGTCGCATTTAGCGAAACCTCAGTGACTTGGGCAGAAGTGATTCAGGCCATGAAGCATCAACGCCAACGAGCCGATCAAACAATTACCCATGTGAGGACTGACACTACTCAAGGGTTTACAAGTTGTCAACGCCCAAATACAGGGCTCGCTAATGACTTACAGCGATTTCTCAGCATTATCTTTTGCATTCTTGTCCCCTCCCGCTCGCGCACGTTCTACGAACTCCGCATCGGCGAAACGTTTAAGGAAGGGATCTTAACTCAGCAACGATTCAGGAGTGTGGAAAACCTCAAGCATCAGGGACTATGGGAAACATCCCATCAGGAAGTGAAGTTTTATTTTCATCACACCCCCAAAGATTTTAAGACCGGGAAATCGATGGCACCGACGATGCGCCAAAGTGAAGGATGGTGGGTGGAGTTGCCCAATGTGCCCTTTGGTTCTCTCACGCTCTATGACTATATTCGACGCTGGTTGGACTGGGGGCGGACCGTACGGGGAGAAGTGGAGCACGACTTCTTCTTTCGTCGTTGTTTCTCGACCGAGCCGATGCGAGCCAGCGATTGGAACAGCCGGATCAAAACCATCATTCGGGGCCGGACTGAAGTACCTGTTCCACCCAGAAATTTGCGCAAGATCTTTGCCACCCAGTTTGCTGGTCTCTCCGAGAGTAGCGCGGTGCTGTTGCAACACTCTGAAGACATGGAAAATCTACACTATGACATGAGAGATACGGTGCAAAAAATTGCGCCGGTCATGACGGCCAACCTGCAATTTATCCAGGAGGTTTTGTCAGAGGTGTCACCAGCCGACGCGGCTCAATCGACCGGAAACGATGCATCTGATGCTGACTAATTCTACATGAAGGGCGTGGTGGAATTTGGCTTAAGATCAACGTTTAGTTCGATGATGTTGAAATAGAGATGCCAAATGTACTGCAAAGAACTTCTCAAGCCATCTCCAATATCCTCGGTTAAGCCTATTCCATAACAACCTCGGAATTCCTTCCAGCCCTCGAAAGAGGGCTTTCATTTTGTCAATTGTTTTGGAGTTATTTAGGATGTTACGGCTATTAGTCGCATCGCAAGTCTCGCGTGACGGTTTTCATCTCATTTAGAGATAAGGTCTTGTCATGAAACTTTTTGTCGTGGTTTTTCCGCGATCGTTACTTGGGAATAGCCGTCCTAAAGCTGAATAGGATCCACCTTCTTTAGTTCTGGGGATTTTCGATCTAGCGTTTTATCGATCGAGCGTCGATCGCTGAATTGGGTCTAGGTTGGCTAAAATTTTGGAGACATATCCCTGCGATCGTCAACCTGACAGATAACACCATTCCTGGCATAGTTGCAATGCAATGCAATGCGTTGCATGATAGAGGTAAATTCCTTCTTCTTCAGGTAGGTATAGCCATGAGCAAGGAAAATGTCACCTTCCGACTGGATAGCGAAAAGCGAGCCGCCCTCGATGCGATCGCGGCTGGCATGGATCGCGATCGTAGCTACTTGATTAATGAAGCGATTTCGCTTTACCTGGAAATGCACCAATGGCAGATCGAGGAGATCCAGCAGGGTCTGGCTGAAGCAGATGCCGGAGACTTTGCTACGGAGGAAGAGGTGCAGGCGGTGTTTGCAAGGCTGACGAATGGCAAAGTCCGTTAAATGGCTACGCAAAGCTCTGAAAAGTTTGGAGCAAGCTTATGATTACATGGCTCAACATGACTTAGATGCCGCCATCAGTCTCGTACTCAAAATTCAGGCGGCAACCGAGCAACTGGCGGAATTCCCTTTGATGGGTAGAATGGGTCGAGTTAATGGCACACGAGAATTGGTGATCACCAATACCCCTTATATCGTTATTTATCGGGTTAACGGCAGAGCCGTAGAGATTTTACGGGTACTGCATTCAGCCAAACGCTATCCGGAATGAAGGATAGAATCCTTTTTCCCTTCGCACGATCGCTCCATCCGCTATCCTTAAACACCCCGATTTTTACCAGCTTCGCTCTGTGCCAATCTCAGTCATATCTGCCTCAATAAAACAACACTCCAGATCTGCGTGCCAGTCCATTTCCTGGAGTAAGTCATAAATTTGCTGCTCCAGGTCTTCATCCGTTTCGTAGGTAAAGGTAAGTTCATATTCCCAACTGTCTTTGTGTTTCTGCTTCATTTGATAAGCAGATAGGCAATGTTGTTCAATCCACTCCCTCACTCTCTTCTTACGACGAATGAATTTATTGTTATTCTCAACTCTTAACCACAGCCGAATTTGAGTCGTTTTCGTTGTTGGCGCTTGAATCGTCTGTGTGGCAATCACCTGTGCGGTTGGCTCTGATTGCTCGACAAGTTTGACTCCCGGATGAATATACCGATAGAAAGTAGGACGGCTGATGTTGAGATGCTCGCAAATGGAAGTCACACTCCGGGAGGGATCAGCCGCTAAAGACCGCCCAATCTCAATCTGCTGCGGCGTTAACTTCTGCTGTCGTCCCCCTTTGCGCCCCCTGGCTCTGGCCGCCTGCAATCCAGCTTGAGTCCGTTCGCGAATCAAGTTGCGTTCAAACTCCGCCAATGCGCCAAACATATGGAAAATCAGTTTTCCACCACTCGTTGTCGTATCAATGTTCTCCTGCAACGATCGAAAGCCAATCTGGCGGCGCTCCAATTCTTCCACCAACGCAATCAAGTCCTTGAGAGATCGCCCCAAGCGATCGAGCCGCCACACCAGCAAGGTATCGCCTGGTCGCACATAATCAAAGGCTTCTTTCAGTCCTGGGCGATCGGCTTTGACTCCACTCATCTTGTCAGAGAAGATGCGATCGCACCCTGCTTCCTTTAAAGCATCATGTTGCAAGTTGAGATTCTGGTCATCCGTTGAGACCCGTTCATATCCAATCAACATACTTAGTAGTTCTAATATGCTTTGACTGTATCAGAACTCGTTAAAACTGCTGTATTTTGATACATAGATTTAGAGACAAGTTGATTTACAGTTGAGAAAAGCTAAAACCCTTAATTTTTGGCAGAAGTGATGGGAAGCCGAAAACTGTAAATTAAACGACCGTTTACGAGACAAGCAATGAACTAATTAATGTAGTGCTAATTATGAAGTTTTTCTTAGCACTACTGGTCAAGCGCAAACTTCTCTACTTCATTTCCCCAACTTTCCCATCCTGGTCTAGGCTGGCGGGCAAACATCTCCAGTTTGCTCAAATCAGGGCACAGCTTTTCGACCAACTGATAAAACTCCTCTGGTTTGCGACTATGTTCTCGCCTACGTGTTAAGAGAAGAGTTAGCTCATTCGTTAATGTTTGGGTGCCATTATCTCCAAACGAGCGAGGTTTACCTTTAGTTGCTAGTAAACAGTGCTCTGTAACATTCCGCAACCAATGACCTACACCAATGTGCGGAGTTCCGCTCTTCGACACTTTCACCCACGTCAAGATGGTTTTGAGCGCAAATCCCCAATGCTCTAGACATTTACAGGCATCCGGCATGTGAGTGTTGGTAGTCCAGAGCCACAGTACACAGCCAGTAAGATCGGCGAGGGCAGGAACGGGAAGAGCTAAAATTTCCTCCAATTGCATAGCAGGATAGGGAATCCGATTGCGATGAGTTTTATCTTGGTTCCGTAGCTGATAAAACCAGGGTGGGTCTGCCACGATACAGGAGTAGTGTTTCTCTGGAAATGGCACTGCACCTGCATCTAGAAGCCCTTCCTTTTTAGCCAACTGAGTTAGATATTTCTGCTTCACTGCGGCGGTTAGTCGGCTTTTTTCAATTTTACGAACTGCCTCCTCGTAAGTGCCATACCATTCCAACTGCACTTGTCTCGGTGATGGTTGTCCTGCTTCTCGTCTGTTCTCCACCAGAGAGTAGTAGCGCACTCCCTTGATAAGACGTGATCTGATAAAAGCCATATTTTGTAGTGCTAATTTATAGGTTAATATTAGTACTACAATTTGATTCCTCTAATCTTAGTTTTGAGGCAGTTTTTTTACTTGGGCTTCCAACAGTGAACGTTCTTATTCCTTAAAGTTTCTATGGATAAAATTATCTAATTGATAAGACCATACTGTTTACACTGAGCTTGCAGCTTCTGCTTAAGTCTTGCCAGAACTGGCTCTGGTGATACAAGAATGCAATCTTCTCCGTAACGCATCACTTCACGAAAGAACCAGAAGGTGTTTGAGATACGACGCACAACTCGGCGTATCGGTGGATTGCGATCGCTCATCCATTCAGTATGTATATCGGCTGTTTTAGCCTCATAGGCAAAGGCTAATCCTCTAAATAGGTGCATTTCGACTTCAAGGAGATCCAAGTTAGACCGCCATTGATCTGGAACTGAACTGATCGCCGCATCAGGAATTCGGTCTAGACGTAGTATCCAGTTGTGCTGTAGTTCCGCTACATCTTGGTTTCCTTCGGTCTCCTCACACCAACATTCAAGATATTGCCGTCGCTCATACGGCGTGATTTTGGCATGACGGATGGTGAAACTCCAAGGGCGATCGGCGGCATCTCGATAGGTGAGTTGGAACGGAGTTTGACGGCGAATGTACTGGTCAATTTCCAATCGCCAGGGAGCGAGGGGCGTTTCCAGATAATGTTCAATCTGGTTTTTTAAGGGAATTGGTAATTCACTTCGCTCCGCTAAAAGTTGAGCCACAATTTGGGCAGACTCCGAGTGGCCAGCGTCGATCAGGGTCTGGATGGATTGATGGAGTGCCCTGATGCGAGTTTCTGACCAATCGTTATTGCGACTAATCAATAATTCTCGACGGGCGATCGCTTCGACCAGTCGGGAAATGTTTGGGCGATCGCCCCACATCATGCCTTGCTCAGTTGCAATCTGCTCTAACTGCTCTTTGTCCTTATCAGAAATCGATAGGGTAATTGATTGACCACGACGACCCATTACTATCTTCCACTTGTACGTACACTTTGTACTTGTCTATTTCTTATTGTGCTGCCATGATGGAGACATTGCAACCAGTCACGTACACCTTAAGACGATGACGGAATACAGCATTACGCTCAAACCTGTTTATTCTCAAACTGTTCCAACACCTAGCGGGGTGACATTGCCCGATGAATGGTCGCTTTCCTGGCATCAGGCAGAAACCCTAGCCGCTTTGTCCAATCCCAACGTTGATGTTGTGTTTAACACTGCTATGACTGGGGATGGAAAAAGTCTGGCAGCTTATCTTAAGAGTGTGCAGGAGTATTACTGTGCAATTGGCTTATATCCAACAAACGAACTAGCCCGTGATCAGGAGTTGCAGATATCCAACTACGTGCAAACTTTCCGGCCACTGCATGAACCTCGGATTAATCGATTAAGTGGTGCAGAATTGGAAATTTATGCCGAAACTGAAAAGCTGAAAAAAGCAGATGCGATCGCAACTCGCACTGGACAATCAGAGATTTTAGTCACGAATCCTGACATTTTTCACTACATTTATCGGGGAGCCTATGTGTTTCGAGGTGATGCTCCAGACAAACTGTGGAATCGCATTGATCGAAACTTCGACTTATTCATTTTTGATGAATTCCATGTGTTTGGTGCACCTCAAATTGCTAGTGTAATCAACACATTGCTACTGATTCGCTACACCAGTGGGCTGAGTCGTCGCGATGGAACTCACAAAAAGTTTTTATTCTTATCTGCGACGCCGAATGATCAGTTGCTGGAGCGATTAGAAACCGCAGGGTTGCGATGTCAGATGATCGACCCCTTAGCCACCGGAAAATACCGCTTCCCTAATCATCAGGACGAGGTACAGCAACTCGACTTAAGAGACTGGCGATTAGTGGCTCGATCGATTCGTCTCAATTTCGTTCCTTTAGAATCGGCTTCTAAAGCGTCCGAAATCTGGTTACGGGAAAACACGAATCTAATCCTGAACCAATTTCAACAACATCCAGGGAGTAAGGGAGCCATTATTCTTAACTCGATCGCGGCAGTTAAACGGCTCACTCCTTTCTTCCAAGAACTGCTGGAACCACATGGGTTAAAAGTCAGCGAAAACACCGGTTTGTCTGGGAAGGGAACGAGGGAAACATCTTTACTCGCTGACCTGGTAATTGGTACCAGCACGATCGATGTAGGAGTTGATTTCAAGATTAATTTTCTGATCTTCGAGTCATCTGATGCGGGGAACTTTATTCAACGGTTAGGGCGATTGGGACGACATGATGGGTATGAGCGGGATGGTCAAACAGTCCAGTTCGATGATTTTACAGCTTATGCCCTTGTCCCAAACTTTCTGGCAGAGCGGTTGTTTGCAGGGGACGCAGCACCACTGGAAGTAACCGGTCTTTATGATCGCCCATTTCTCAATCAAACCATCCGTGAACAATACCGCCGCATTAATGACTTTCGGGGCTATTACAAACGGTGGGGGGCAGTGCAATCATTTCGATTGTTCTGGGATTTGGGCGATCGCACGATTCAGCAGCAATATGCCGGGAGCCGCGAAAAGTTCCAGACAGCCTGTGAAGAAGTTTTTGATACCAGCCTGAAAAAAGTTGCAGGGCAGGTACGGCGATGGTCGGAGGAGTGGCAACAACTTTCCGGCAAAAAAGGAAATCCCATTGCTGACGATGCTTGTAGTTTCCGAGGTTCTAGCCCACTGCAATGTGGGTTGTACGATTTAACAGAGGCGAATGAGGGCGATCGCTTCAAGACCTATGACTTACCGGGGGTTCTAGGCAACCTGGATATTGAAATACTGTCTAAAGCCGCCTTTATGCGAATGCTGGAGGAGGTCGAACGTCGGACGGATCAGCCCATTCCTAAAGGACGGTTTGCTCATTGTCTCGCGTTCATGCAGTTGAAGGCATACCGGGAAGAACGATTGAACTGGAAGTTTGCCTATCCTGGAAATTTACAACCCGTTGCCGATGCCTGGAAAGTGCAGGTTTTGACCGGACTGGAAATCTGGCAACCGGAGAACCGTTGGGCAACTGAAATCAACAAAACACTCAGAAAGGAAGGTTTGGTTGCCTACGTGCTGCGTCGCCCGGTGAATGAAGTCCGGATGCGATTGCGATTACCCATGCACTTCCAGATTTATCCCATCAGCGACCAGTACAGTTTTCACGATGCAACTGCACCTTACTCTGTCGCCTTTGGGCAAAGCGCTCTGCTGCTCGACACCCTTGCCTACCAATTCAAAAAAGAAGGAGGCGAAATATGGATCGCCTAGCCAAAGCCCTGAAAGGGATTAACTCTATGATCGATGTACCCAAAAGGAGAAACGATCACATGCAGGTACGTATTGCATTTTTTCAATCCCTGCACTACAAAGGGATTATCATGAATCTGGATTCCGGACTTGCCAGATTACACCTACCTGCGTTTAATATAGTACTGAAGTATTTGGCCTACCGCAATAGCCGCCTTAAAGACGGGGGAGAGAGAAGCAAATGGTTAATACAATATGAACTCAGTAATGTGTTCCTTACTCAAACTGGCGTATCCGTTAGAGTAAAGCAAAATTGCTCAAGATCCCAGTTCCCACTAATCGATACAGGATAATTCTCTATGCTGCGCCAAAACACAGATCTCGATTTGCTCCGTAGATTATTTCTCCAAGTGCTTGACCAACTTGAAGCCGAGCGGGAACTGCGGGAACAACAATTCAAAACTATTTCTCAAAGAATTGAGCAGATCGAGGAACAGGGACAGCAGCAAACGAACCGTTTGGAATTCCTCGAAGCAGAAATACCTTACCTGAGGCACCGGGTAGACAGAAGCGTTGAACTTGAATATCTAGAAAATCCTTACTCTTTAGATGGGGATGCCCGTTGCAACTGGTAATGAGGTGAAGGACAATGACCGTCCAGATTTTGCGGAAGAAGTTTACGGTGGGGCAGTACCACCAGATGATTGAGTCAGGAATTTTGACCGATCGCGATCGGGTTGAATTACTAAACGGAGAAATTATTGAGATGTCACCCGTGGGTAGGCGGCACGCTGCCTGTGTAGACCGTCTGACCGAACTGTTGATTTTGCAATTGGCAGGGAAAGCGATCGTTCGTAGCCAAAATCCGATTCGACTCAGTGATAATTCCGAACCCCAACCCGATATTGCCATCCTCAGCCGACGAGATGATTTTTATGCCACAGGTCATCCTAAGCCGAACGATATCTTTTTAGTTATTGAGGTTGCAGATACCACCATTGAGTTCGATCGCGAAATTAAGATTCCAACCTATGCCGAGGAAAACATTCCTGTGGTTTGGTTAATTGATCTCAATGCTGAAGTCGTAGAGGTTTTCCAGGAACCCACAGATCAGGGGTATGGAAACAGCCAGCGATTTCAAGCAGGTCAAATGCTGACGATTCCTAACTTTTCAGAAATCCAGATTGCAGTTGACCAAATTTTGGGTTAACCGTTTCTTCTGTAATCATTTCCCCCAAGTAATGGAGTGAGGCAATGCATCAAGATGTTGGAACTACCAATCTTGAGCAATTAATTTCTCTTCTCAGTGATGGTAAGTGGCATTCCAGTCGGGAACTTGCTGAGAAAGTTTCTTGGCGATTTGGTCATGCTGTTTATGAAGCTCGAAAGCAAGGGTATCAAGTTGAGAAGCATCAAACTAACAACTGCTCTGAATATCGAATTCTCAACCCTCAAGCACCTGCTGAAGGAGCACAGTTAGCATCCTTGAAAGATTTGAAAGCGGTTGCCCCATTTGTGATCGAACAAGTGCCTTACCTGAAGCTATTAATTCTATTTGGCTCTAGAGCAAAAGAGACTTATAACGACGAGAGTGACTGGGATTTTGCAGTGCTTTACGATGAGGCACTTCGCACAGAGCATGAGAAAGGGGGATGGGATTGGCTAAGAATTTGGAACGTTTTGGAAGAAGTTTTTGACTTGCCGGAAGGCAAGGTAGATTGCGTTATTTTGAACGATTGCTCAAATATTCTGGCTCACTCTATTGCACGAGATGGAAAACTTCTTTATGAAAAAGATCCTGGCGCATTTGAGCAGTTTAAGCAACAGGCATTAATGAGCAAGGCAGAACTAAAAGCCTTTCGAGCAGAACAAAGGGAAAAGGTTCGAGAAGGTTTAGCAAGGTTGGTAAAGCAATGAGCGTCGATATAGAGGGAATCAACAAAAAATTAGCTGGAATGACTAGGCGCTTAATTCTTCTACAACCCTATCGAACACTCACGTTTGAAGAATATCTCGAAGATGAAGCTAGACAAGCAACGATCGAGCGGTTTCTGGAGTTAATCATTCAGGGGGCTATAGACATCAACAAAATGCTTTTGAAGCAAGTTACGAATATCAAACTTACTCAAGGTAATGAAAGTCTCACCAATGCTGAGATATTTGTTTTAGCAGGTGAATATGGGTTCATCCCACAGCAGTTAGCTCAACAACTGTCGGCTTCTGGAAGATTTCGGAATGTCTTAGCGCATTTGTATGACGAGATTATGCCTGAGAAGACATACGAAGCATTACAAAAAGCATTTGAACAATATCCACAATACATTGCCGCAATTCAGAACTATCTGGATTCATTGGAGATAGATGATGAGCCGTGATAATAACGATTTTGATTTTCTAGACGGTGATTTTGGCTTTGATGGTGATAGTGATCGCACCATTGAACCTGCTAACCGGGAACTTCTGACACTCAAACTGTTACGGGAAGCGATTCAGACTCAAAATCCTGATGATGCAGTAATGAGGGATTTTGCTGAGTATGTGCTGCCGAATTTATTGAGAGTAGCGATCGGGGTGACAGCGAAAGGCGGCAGATTTTTTGATGAACTGGATCAACAGCGAGAAGCAGAAGGTAAAGCCAGAGTGCGACGAGATAACGCCGCCGATCAGTCCCTCAACACCCACCTGCTCAACGGTTTATTTCCAGCCAACTTAATCGAAAAACGACTGGAACAGTTGGATACGACGATTAAACGAGTAGTGCGGGAACGGGAACGCCGATTAGTAATTGCCGCCTTCATTCTGCATGATTTTGAAAAGTTTCCAGACTCACCAGAGGATTGCCGCAAATTATCACTCGACCAACATCGCCAAATCATTGGTGAAAAAATTCGGCAACTGGGGCTGGGTCGCTTCATCAATCCAGACGATCCAGAAGTATATCGTGAGTATCTGGATGACCTTCTATGCATGGCATACAACGCTCAACGTCGTTGGGACACAAACTGGAATTTTTCTGAGCATGGGCTGAACCCAATACTACGTGATCGTATCCTGCGGAGTCTTTCGGATTTGACCTGTTTGGCTGATTCGCTAGCCTCGATGGTCAAACATCCCCAGGATGCTGAACATCCCCGACTAAAAGAACTAATTCATAGCCTCAGTGATGGGCAGCTTAAGTTTACCTATCACAGCATTGCAGAAAATCGGGGTGTACTGACCAATGTGGTGAACAATGCGTTGATGGACGCTCACACCAGTTTGAACACGCCAGAGCAAACCTCTTACGAACCTCTGCTGTACCTTCCTACCGGGGTCATTTATCTGGCTGATCGTAATGCGCCATTGATCGATCCAGAAGAGTTGCCCGATCGCGTAGTTACCAGCATCAAAAAGCTGTGTGCAGGTCAGTTACGCTTGCGCCAAACTGGCTTCGGTCGGGATGGCAAGGGCATGAAATATGCCGAGTATTACAACCTATTCTTTGATGATCCGGGATTGATGCAGGTCGCCTTAGATGCGACCTTGCGTATTCTCAATCCGAATAAAGGCTCCGTTGCAGCAAGTCGCAGCGAAAACTTGATTCGGTTTCAGCAACAGGGTGTTCTGCCTGCTGATTTGAACTTCCAGTTGGGAAATGATATTCGGATTGATCAATTGGCTGAGTTTGGTGACTTAATCAGCCGCAAGATTTGGGGCGATCGCGTTGCTCGCATTGAAGAAGCTCGGAAGAAGGACAAGAAGTTACCATCCTTTCAAGCTATTGATGTTATTCAAACTGTGGCTGAGTTCTGGCAACTGACCGATTACCTACCCCAACTTCGAGCGATCCAACGCATTAACGAAAGTCTTAAGGAAAATAAACTTAAGGGAAATACAGGCGGAGTTCCCTATGAATGGTACTATTTGGCTGCAAAGTACCTGGAACATAATCCCGGTATTGAAGATCTACGCCCAATCTGTGAACGGGTGATTGTCCATCTGACCTGTTTAATCAACCCCATTATTGAGCAGTATCACTTACCGGATGGTTGGGATGATGTGCGTCAGTGGGTGCAACGTGTCGTCATGCTTCCAGGTAAAACTGACAAACAGCTTGGAGCGAATCAAGTTGATATTTTCCTAAAAGAGTTAGCCAGTTACAATGCAGCCAAAAAGCCGGGACGAGGACGGCAACTCATTTGCTCAATTTCCCATTCTGCCTACACCGTAACTGAGCAAATGGAATCGTCAGTCCTTTTCACCCCCCAGGTGTACACCAACAAACAACACTTGGGTGGCTCGAACGCCAAACGGAATATCTCTAGCATTGCTGGCATTGAGATGATGCTGCGGCAAATCTTAATGAATCAAACTCAAGCAGTGGGTAAGCGATTTGAGGACGGGAAGTATCGTTATCTTTACTTCTATCCAACCTACTACTTCACACCAGAAACGAACAAGTTCTTACAAAAGGCTTACAGTGGCATCGCTCAAACCCGTTTTGACACTAGCCTGCGTAATCACTTTGTCTCAAAAGATTTAGAAGCGCATCTAGAGCGAGATCGCTATCAAACTGTTGATACTTTTCTGATTGACGAGAACTTAGACCACAAAAAGAACTTACCGGAGACTGACCCCAAGCACCGCAAAGACAGGACCTTCAAACTTTCGTACCCCAATGACCAACCATTGACCTTCTACTTTATGGCAATGCCACCGGGGCGAGATAGTACCGATACTGAATCCTGGGTGATGCCAACCTGGTTAGCCTTTGCATTCCCCATGATTCTGGATGTCAAGACGGTCGTTTCTGAGTCTCCCATTCCACCCTTTAACGACGGCGCTGAATTTGAGGAAAGTGTCTTTCTGGATAGTGCGCCTCATGCCTTTCGGGTACTGGTTGGACGCGATCGCTTTCGTCTGGACTACATCCTAGAGGGTTGGAAATCTACCGATGGAAACCAGCATCCGGCTCCCTTAAATACCTTAACGGCTGCCTATGCCATTCACATGGATGTCAATGCCAAACAGGGAAAGGGTGGCTATGACGCAAACTGGGGCAGGTTTACAGAACTCGCGAAGGACTTTGAAACCAGCCCCCTCTACGTTTTCAGCTACCTCAACCGATGGGTGCGAAACCAAAGTGTTGATACTGAGCGGATTAAAAAGATTCGGCTCTATTCGTATCACTTTTATCCTTGCTTTGACCCTTACAGCAAATTTGATCCCAATTTGGAGGAATTGATTGTGGGAGAGGAATCACCATTGAACCATCCACAAAAACTTACAGAGTTATACCGTCACTTTTATCGCGCAGCTAAGCGGTATAACCCAAAATCGAATGCGATTTTAAAACCCATTGATATTGCAGCTGATACCGTTTTGAAAGCGGAATTGAGCGTCTTTCAAGGAGAGACTTTAGTCGCGGCAGTGGCAGCAGAAGTCTTCAAGTTGATGGATCGAGTTCATGCGTCTACGGCTGAAGGGCGATGGGTAATCAGCAATCGTGAAGCCGAGCGGCAAGCCGTTTTAGATTTTGCCCGTTATTTTGTTAAGGATGTGTTTGAAGGCGCATTTGCGGGCGATCGTGCCCGTCTGGCCGGTCGGCAACTGAATTTAATTCGTGATACCTGTGAGTTCCTTTACCGATTGGAGCAGGACAAGGAAAATCGGGAACTCAACGCAAAAGGCGAAGTAAGCGAAGAATCTGATACTGAAAACAAATAAATTGGAGACAACAAATGGCACTTCTAAAAACAATTGACCCCAAATTCTTTCATGCAGAAATTCCCTACAAGCCAATGGGGAAATACGTCCACTTTCTGACTATCCGAGTTACAGAATCTTACCCACTTTTTCAAACCGATGGAGAGTTAAATAAAGCGCGGGTGAGAGCTGGAATCTCTGACAAAACGACCATCAGTCGTCTTTCCATGTTCAAGCGCAAACAATCAACACCGGAGCGTTTGGTGGGACGGGAACTGCTCCGTAATTATGGATTGATGACGGCTGAGGAGTGCGAATATAACGTCGATTTTGCCATGAATAATCCTGATTGCATTATTTACGGCTTCGCGATCGGGGATTCTGGGTCTGAAAAATCGAAAGTGGTTGTAGATACAGCTTTTTCTATTAGTGCGTTTGATGAATCCCATGAAACCTTTACGCTGAATGCTCCCTATGAGAGCGGCACTATGAGCAAGCAAGGGGAAGTCACTAGCCGTATTAATCAGCAGGATCACATCAAACCTCAGGTCTTCTTCCCAAGCATCGTGACTTTGAAAGACCCCACAGAAGCCAGCTTCTTGTACGTGTTCAACAATATTCTTAGAACCAGGCACTATGGTGCTCAGACAACCCGTACAGGTCGAGTTCGGAATGAGTTAATTGGGGTTGTATTTGCGGATGGGGAAATCACCAGTAATCTGCGTTGGACTCAAGCCATTTACGACCAGATGAAAGCAGAAAACACCCTCAAATCTCCTGATCCATTAGATGAAGATGATGTGATGCAAGCAGCAAAGGAAACTATTGGAGTATTAATGGCTGAAGAATTCATTGTGCATACAGACTTCATCGGAGACTCTTTCAAATCGCTATTGGATGAAGTCAAGACCCTGACAGGTAGTGAATTAGGGATCAAACAAGTGTTGCAACAAGCAGATCGCGATGCCAAAACTTACTATACCCAGTATGTTGAGAAGCCCAAAAAGCCAGCCAAGGCAGGGTGACTCCCATGACTATCATCTATCGTTGCACCCTGGAGCTACATGATAACCTTTACTTTGCAACCCGTGAGATTGGGCGATTGTATGAAACCGAACCTGTACTGCATAACTATGCCCTTTGTTATGCGTTGGGATTAGTGGATAGCGATCGCCACTCCACGATAGTTGCCGAAGCACACAGCTATCGTTACTTCTGTCCCGAACAAGTTCCCAAGTATGAAGAACACCTGATGCCACTAAATCAGCAGGGGATTTATGTAACTCCCGCACGGGCTATCAATCATACGGCGGTGCTCAACACCTGGAAGTATGCCAACAATAACTACCATGTTGAAATGGAGAAAACCCAGAAAAACATTCCTAGCTTTGGTCGTGCCAAAGAAATTGCCCCCGAGAGCCAATTTGAGTGTTTTATCCTGTCTGCAAAGCCCTTAACTGTACCGAGATGGGTGCGTTTAGGCAAATGGGCCAGTAAAGCTGAAGTCAGGATTGAAGAACTACCCAAAGTTCGATCGGCAGAGGGGGAATTGACCTTCCCCTATCCCCTCAATCCCCTGGATGTCATGTTTACTCATCAAGTGTTGAGCTATGACACTGTGAACATGCCACCCGTCAGCCTGATTCGCAATGTTCGCTTGCAAGGTCATTACTATGAATCTGAAGGATTGAAGATTCCGGCTCGCATGGCGTATCGGTTTAGCAGTTAATTCACTTGCCAAAGCCACGATCGATCTTCTTCTGGCTCCTTTTCGACTCCGATAACCGCTGCATTTCTGCCATAAAACTCCGACTATTTTGCAGCATCAATGTCCGTGTGCGCTTGCGTTGATATTTTTGGATTTCTGATGCCAGGGAATGCTTAGGATCAACCTCCAAATGGGTAATGGAAACCAGTTGAACCTGCTTATCGCCTTCCTTGGGCTGAATTCCGCAGCAGATTCCACCTTCATCCCCGGTATACACCACGCTGTCAATCACCAGTTCTTGATGGCTAGAAACATGTTCCCTCTGCTTTTTCAGCAGCTTGAGATACTGTTTGCCAGGATGAGCCGTAATGGGCAAGTTGGCTTTGATTTTTTCAGTTAGCGCGATCGCTTCGGCGTAATCATCAACTGGCATACCGAGAGTCCCTGCAATTATTCATCTATATCCCCTGATTCTATGCCGCATAGCCTAATTCTTAACCTCGTCCCAACCTCGCCGATTCCACCAGGCTACCTGACTGGCAAACACCTTCATGCCCTGTTCCTAACTCTGGTGAGTTCGGTGGATCAATCCTTGGGCGATCGCCTACACGAACAGAAAACCGACAAAGCCTTCACCCTGAGTCCACTTCAGATCACGAAACAATCTGGGCGCGACCATTTGTTGCAGTGGGAGCATTCACGTCCTATCCCGGCTGGCACTCCTTGCTGGTGGCGTATTTCTCTGTTGGATGACGCCTTGTTTAGCAATCTGACTCAACTCTGGCTCAACCTCAACCCCAATCATCCCTGGCATTTAGGATCAGCCGATCTCCAGATTACGAGTGTCTTAGGAACGCCCCAATCAACTCAGCCCTGGGCAAATTTTTCCACCTATACCCAACTGTATGAACAAGCCTCGGATCGCGATCGTCAAATCGACCTCACCTTTTGTACCCCAACGGCTTTTCGGCAGAGCCAGTACGACTGCGCGCTACCAACCCGTGAGCACGTCTTCAATAGCCTCCGGCGGCGTTGGAATCAGTACAGCGGCATGGAGTTTCCTGAAACGTTACTGGAACTGATTTTTCCTAGCTTTTTTGAGATTCGGACTGAACTCGTTACCGATTCTCGCAGCAAATTTATCGGTTGTGTGGGAGCGATGAACTTTCGCATTTTAGGTGAAGTTGATCCCCTGACAATCAAACAAATTAATACCCTGGCTGATTTTGCCCTTTACAGTGGCATCGGTCGCAAAACTCCAATGGGAATGGGGATGACCAGACGGTTGCTCAAATCCCGCCCCTAACTTTCCATCAATACTCATCAAACCCAACCCACCTTCAAATCAGGAGGCACGATTCATGCTGATTGGAATTATTGTTTTCTCTAGCCTAGGAGTTCTGATTCTGGCTGAATATCTGTTGCCCAAACCTGGGAAAACCCCGGAACAGGAACTGGGAGAAGCGATTACCAAGTATTTATCCAAAGGGGTGAAAGTCCGCATTGAGCAGAACAATGATTGAACCAGATTACGTCCCGATCGCCGCGCTGAATCATTACAACTACTGTCCTCATCGGTGTTGGCGGATGTTTTGCATTGGCGACTTTACGGACAACCAATACACGATCGAGGGCACCAGCTTGCACGATCGCGTCCATACGATCGGCGAGAGTCACCGGGAAGAGATTTGGCAGATTCGAGCCATATGGTTGAAGTCAGAACGGTATGGGCTGATCGGTAAAGCGGATTTGATTGAAGCTGAGGATGGACAGTGGTATCCAGTGGAATACAAACGCAGTTGTCGAGGTGAGTTTGACAATGATGAACTCCAGGTCTGTGCTCAAGCCTTATGCCTGGAGGAAATGACCGGACAGCGGGTGCAGGTAGGATACCTCTACTATGCTCAGTCGCATCAACGGCAGCTGGTGAACATCTCGGATGCATTGCGTCAGGAGACGATCTCGACTCTGGAAGCGGTGCGGATGTTGTTGCAAACCGGAACAATGCCCAAAGCAACGTATACACCTCGGTGCAAAGGATGCAGTCTGTTTCAAGCCTGTCTGCCCCAAGCCGTTGAGAAGGTGGGACGGTATCGCGAAACCAGTTAACTCAAGGAGAATACGATGGGAACGGTTTATATTACTCAGGATGATGCCTTTATTGGCAAAACCGATGAACGGCTCCAGGTGCGATCGCAGAAGAAAACTTTGTTGGATGTCCCGATGCTTAAAGTCGATGGAGTCGTCGTATTGGGTCGTGCCACCATTTCCCCAGCCGCCCTGATCGAGCTATTGGAACGCAAAATCCCACTGAGTTTTCTAACCGGAACTGGGCGCTTTTTAGGACGACTAGAACCGCCGTTGACTAAAAACATCTTTGTGCGATCGGCACAATGGAAAGCCGAAGGCAACTCTGCCCAAGCCGTGCATGTGGTTCGGAGCTTTATTCGCGGCAAGCTCAAGAACTATCGCCAGACGCTGATGCGGGCCCACCGAGAAGCCAGTGATCCGAATTCTGCCGGGGTCTCTAAACTGGCTGAGGGAATTCGGCGGTTGGAGCAAGCGATCGCTCCGATTAACACCACGGATACCATTGATGCTTTACGGGGGCTAGAAGGAGCAGGGAGTGCGGCTTACTTTGGTTGTTTGCCAGCTTTGATTCGGGTAGAAGGATTTACCTTTACCACGCGGCAAAAACGTCCGCCCACCGATCCTGTGAATGCGCTGTTGAGCTTTGGCTATGCGTTACTGCGTCATGATATTGAAAGTGCCCTGAATATTGTAGGCTTTGATCCCTATCTGGGGTACTTACACACGCAACGGTATGGACGGCCCTCCTTAGCGTTGGATGTGATGGAGGAGTTTCGTCCCCTGGTGGTGGATGCCATGGTGTTAGCTGCCATCAATCGCCGATCGCTGACCCCTGCTGATTTCACCACTGAACCCTTGAGTGGAGCCGTGTCGTTAGTAGATGAAGCGAGACGAACGTTTTTACGGTTATATGAACAAAAGAAGCAGTCCCAGTTTAAGCATCCGGTGCTGGGGAAACAATGCACGTATCAGGAATCCTTTGAGATTCAAGCTCGGTTACTAGCAAAGTACCTGATGGGTGAAACAGAGCAGTATCCACCATTAGTGCTGAAGTAAATGTATATTGCCATTTCCTACGATATTCCAGAAGACAAACGGCGCACGAAGATCCACAAGATCCTGAAGTCCTATGGACAATGGATGCAGTACAGTGTGTTTGAATGTGAGTTAACAGAAACGCAGTATGCCAAGTTGCGATCGCGCTTGCACAAACTAATCAAGCCAGAGCAGGACAGCATTCGGTTCTACGTTTTGTGTGCCTGCTGCCAGAGTAAAATTGAACGCATTGGCGGAGAAGCAGTGCGGGATGATTCTATCTTTCTGGTGTGATGCGCGAATGGGTAGGTGTTTAGAAACAACGGGTCAATTAATCACCTCGATCGCTCTGGTATGCGGGGTTACAGCCATTTGCTGGTAGCAATCGGTTCGCGCAACGCTGGAAATACTTGCCCTGCTTAAGGATCAGTTAAAGAGATGCTGGAGAATAACCGTTACTTCAGTGGAGATCATGCTAGGATTTGAAGAGTTCGCGCTATTGCACCTTGAAAACTACAGATACCAAGACTTTCAGCCGCCCGCCGCGACAAAATCACTGAATCCCTTCCAGGGATTGAAACTACCTGGGCTATGACACCAGCCAACAACGGCACCGGGGCGACAAAATCACTGAATCCCTTCCAGGGATTGAAACAGATAATGCGGAGTGCAGAGGGACAAACTAGCCAGGCGACAAAATCACTGAATCCCTTCCAGGGATTGAAACAAGATGATTGACCCGACAACCGCTAAACGGGTTGAGGGCGACAAAATCACTGAATCCCTTCCAGGGATTGAAACAGATGGTCGCCGCCAGAATCGAGGAGGATATCCGGCGACAAAATCACTGAATCCCTTCCAGGGATTGAAACCAAAGTTAGAAAAGTTGGTACAGGAGGCATTAACCGCGACAAAATCACTGAATCCCTTCCAGGGATTGAAACTTAGCTTTGCAGGCAACCCCATGAATTGCCCATCCTGCGACAAAATCACTGAATCCCTTCCAGGGATTGAAACCAGGAGTGCCGTTCTTTACCGGCAACGCCTGAACAAGCGACAAAATCACTGAATCCCTTCCAGGGATTGAAACCAATCTGCCTTTTCAATCACGCCACTGGTTTGATAGCGACAAAATCACTGAATCCCTTCCAGGGATTGAAACAGTTTACCCTCTCTTGTTACCCAGCAAATATGGGAGCGACAAAATCACTGAATCCCTTCCAGGGATTGAAACAATAATTCAAAACGGAGATAGACCGATGGCAATAGCGCGACAAAATCACTGAATCCCTTCCAGGGATTGAAACACGGGTCGGCATACGAGGTGCAAAACACAGTGACGCGACAAAATCACTGAATCCCTTCCAGGGATTGAAACCAGGGCAACTGCTTTTTGCAGTTGCTCAGAATCCAGCGACAAAATCACTGAATCCCTTCCAGGGATTGAAACGTATTTCAGGATGTTGCATATCTCCTGAAACTCCTCGCGACAAAATCACTGAATCCCTTCCAGGGATTGAAACTTAAGATAGAAATTCAGGGCGTGATGGTGGCTCGGCGACAAAATCACTGAATCCCTTCCAGGGATTGAAACCTGATATGCCACTTTCCGATGCTCAGAAACACCTACTGCGACAAAATCACTGAATCCCTTCCAGGGATTGAAACAACGCTAGGCAGTGATACAAAGGCATTGATTGAGGCGACAAAATCACTGAATCCCTTCCAGGG
>NZ_JBLZFZ010000057.1:0-44385 GCF_050753385.1 Pantanalinema rosaneae CENA516 | reverse complement strand
AGATGTGTATAAGAGACAGTGGGAGTAGGGCTGGGAGTGGGGCTAGGGGCAGGGGTAGGACTGGGCAACCCGATCGCCTGATGCCATGCCACTAAGCCATCGGCAATGCCAGTGGCAATCTCTTTGCGGCGATTCTGAATTAGGGCGCGATCGTCGGCATTCGTCAGAAACCCAATTTCCATCAGCAATGAGGCGGGAATCAGTTGCCGACAGAATGCCAGACTGCCCGTTCCCGTTGAGGTATCTGGTTTAGTGCCGCGATTGGGTAACTGGGGTACTCGGCGTAACACCGCGATCAGCAGCAGTTCGGCATGTTTGCGGCGTTCTTCATTCTGGGCAATGTAAAACACGCTACTGCCCCGTACTGATGTTGTGGTAGATGCGTCCGCATGGATTTCTAACGCCACATCTCCCGATCGGGCGCGGGCATTAATCCAGGCGATCGTTTGTTCCAGGCTCAGGTCATCCGGCACAGACCACACATCCATCTGCCGGGATTGCAACTCCGCCATAATTAAATCGCGGGTTAAGATCATTTCTCGCGCTTCCGTGGTACCCGCTACCACCGCACCGGGATCAACCTTGCCATCTTCCTGACCACCATGACCGGCTGAAATAAAAATTCGTCCCATCTGATCCACCGCCCCTTCGTCGTTAACCGAGTAGTTTCTTTCGACCTACCCGAACCGCACCATGTGTAATCTGTCCATGTTGTATACCAAGAGCCGCCAATGGAGACAAAAAAATGTCCCAACTGACCCTAATTATCGGCAATAAAAATTATTCTTCCTGGTCATTGCGTCCCTGGTTAGCATGAGTAGGCAACGGTATGATTCCACGCGGTACACCGGATATTGGTTGGCGGGATTTAGCGATCGGGGCACTTGCCTCGCTCCAGTCCCACAATCCAGATACGCTCCAAGCCCAGGTCGAAACGCTATGGTCAGCGAACCATGACAGTCTAGTCTGTTTATCGGTACGCAGTGGTTTCGATGTCTGGCTGCAAGCGATCGCCTTACCCCCAGGGAGTGAAGTGCTGGTATCTGCGATCACGATTCCTGATATGGTGCGAATTCTGGAGCATCACGGACTGATCGCTGTGCCTGTTGATGTAGAGATGGCAACGCTATCCGTCGATCGTGCCAGTTTGGTAAAGAGTTTAACCAGCAAAACCAAAGCGATTCTGGTCGCGCATTTATTTGGTAGTCGGATGCCGCTAGACCCGATCGTGGAGTTTGCCCGTCAGCATAATCTCCTGCTGATCGAAGACTGTGCCCAGGCGTATGACGGCTCGGAGTATCGCGGACACCCTGCCAGTGATCTCAGCCTGTTCAGTTTTGGGCCAATTAAGACGCACACAGCTTTAGGCGGTGGGCTACTGCGTTGCCAGAACCAGGTAGTTTTAGCCAGGATGCGATCGCTGCAAGCTAAATATCCTCGCCAGCGATCGTCTGCCTTTCTTAAGCGAGTTGGCTTGTTCGCTCTCCTGAAACTGCTGGCACAACCGATGATCTTTGGTGGGTTTGTTCAAGTGTGTAACTGGTTGGGGCAGAATCACGATCGGGTTCTTTATCAGGCACTCCGAGGGTTTGCCGGTAAGGATTTGTTCCAACGATTGCGCCAGCAACCCTGTATGCCGTTGTTAAGGTTATTAAAACGACGGCTCACTCGGGTTGATGTCGCCAGTATCGATCGGCGGATGCAGTATGCCGATCGATTGATTGTCCACCTGCCGGACATTTCCCGTCCCGGCTATCATGCCAAACTGCATACCCATTGGGTGTTTCCCATCCAAATCCCAACCCCAGACGAGTTAGTCCATCGCCTCTGGCAAGCTGGCTTTGATGCGACTCGAACTGCCTCTAGCCTGGTGGTTGTCTCCCCGCCTCGCGATCGCCCCCATCTAGCGCCCGTTCAGGCAAGCCAAGCCTTAGCCACAATAATTTATCTGCCTCTATATCCCTGGATGACTGAGGATGATCTACAATCCCTCAGCGCGATCGTCTTCAGCCACGATCGCCCCTCTGAATAAGCTATAACAAAGCTAAGAGTGGTCAGCTTTTGACAACCCTGGTTGGCATTCTCACCTCCCCATCTCCCCATCTCCCCACCTCCCCACCTCCCCCTCTCCTCCGTCAAGTTCTCTTCAGCAGCCTCATTGCCACGGGTCTTGTCTTCGGCATCCGGTGGCTTGGACTACTGCAACCATTGGAACTCTGGGCATTCGATCGCTTCCTGACCCTCAGACCCCAAGAAACCCCCGACTCTCGCTTATTGATCGTGACGATCGATGAAGCCGATATCCAGGCACAGCACCCTGATCAACGGCGAGGTTCCCTTTCCGATCGGGCATTCGATCAACTGCTAAAGCGATTGCTACCGTATCAGCCGCGTGTGATTGGTCTAGATATCTATCGCGACTTTCCGACGAGTCCGCAATATCCTGAGTTGATTCAGCAATTGCGGCAGAATCAGCGTCTGGTAGCGATCTGTAAGGGTAGTGATGCCCAGTACGATCCCGCAGGGGTGGCTCCTCCCCCGGAAATGCTGGAGTCCCGCCTGGGTTTTAGCGATTTTATTGAAGATAATGATGGCATCCTCCGCCGCCAAACTTTGTTTAGAGATCCTGAGCCTGCCTCTGCTTGTAGCACACCCTATGCCTTCAGTACCCGACTTGCCTTTCGGTATTTGGAGGCAGAAAAAATCACTCCGGAATTTACTTCGGCTGGGAATTTAAAGCTGGGAAACACAGTATTTCCGCGATTGGGGACACAAACAGGGGGGTATCAAGGAGCCGATCACCGAGGCAATCGAGTGTTATTAAACTATCGGGCTTTACCGCCGCGATCGATTGCTCCGCAAGTTACCCTGACCCAGGTATTAAAGGGACAAATTCGTCCGGAGGCGATCCGCGATCGGGTGATTCTGATTGGTGTGATTGCGAATAGCAGCGGTGACTTTTGGCTGACCCCCTATAGTGCCAGGACTGCCGAGCAGCCTTCCGAACAAGTTCCAGGGGTATTTATTCAAGCCCAGATGATCAGTCAAATGATTAGTGCGGTATTAGATCAGCGTCCCTTGATGACAGCTTGGCACTGGACAGGTGAAGGACTGTGGATCTGGGTCTGGGCAGCGATCGGAGGAATAGGGATGGGATGGGGACAGCGTCTCAGTCGGCAAAGCCTTGCGAGTATGATAGCGTTGAGCATACTTGCCGGACTCAGCCTATTTTTACTCATACAAGGAATTTGGGTGCCGCTCATTCCGGCGGGAATGGCGTTAATGTTGACGGCAGGTATAACCAATTTCTGGAAGAGGAAATTCTGATGAAGCCCCCTATCACAATAAGCTTATTTATTCTACTCGCTGGAATACTCATTAATCCTGCACCGAGTGGGTCACAGCCCTCGACGACTAATCCGCTCCAGGGCAATCAAATTATTTTTAATGATCCCACCCCACCCAGTCAGGGAACCCCCACCGGGAGCCGTCGTGGTGGAGCCAGTCGTACCTGTTATCGCTCAGAAGAAACCTTAACTGCCCTGGTGCCAATTCAGAACCAAATTGTATTTGGGCGAACCAGTGCAGATCATCCCACCCTTTGGTTTTATCTTCCTACCCATCCCGATCGCCCGATGACGATCGAATTCTGGCTTCAGGATGCCAAGGATAATGTGATCTATACCACTCAAATTGCCCTAGCAAATCGTCAGCCTGGGTTAATGTCAATTGCTGTACCCGCTACAGTCCCACCACTCGCTGTAAATCAGCTTTACACCTGGACACTGCAAGGATCTTGTCAGTCTCAGCGATCGGCAGAGTCCAGTTCTTTAGTGGTGAAAGGCACGATTCAACGCACACCGCTGGATACAACTTTACAACAACAACTGACAACGGCTACTCCGTTAGAACAAGCTAAGGTATATGCAGCAAAAGGCATTTGGTATGATGCTCTAAATACGTTAGCGACATCCTATCGGAGTAATCGCCGCGATCGCCCAATTGCCGAAGCCTGGAATACATTATTGCAACAAATTGGCTTGGAATCCCTGGCAGAAAAGCCATTTATCTCTTCTGGAGAAGACGTTTCCAATCGCCATCCCTAGCGGCTTCATAACTCTCCTCCTCAACAGCTTGCTGCACATCACAGGTTAATAGTTATGAGCACACCAGTTCGCCGATTCACCAAATTTTGGCAACGTATCCTGGCTGGCATTGGATTGGTGCTGGTATTGAGTATTGGACAACCCTTTGGATTCAGTCATCCATCACCTGTGATCATGACTCAGTCCGCTGTTGATGCCAGCCAACTTTTACAACAAGGTCGCGAACAGTATCAACAGGGATTATTTACCCCCGCGATCGCCCTCTGGCAACAGGCGGCGATCGCCTATCAAGCTCAAGGAGATCAAGCGAATCAGGCCTTAGCCCTCAGCTATTTATCCCTGGCATACCAGCAGTTAGGAGACTGGCAGCAGGCACAAATCGCGATCGCCACCAGCTTAGACCTAATCAGAAGTACAGGTAGCAGCAACAATTCTCCCGCCAATCGCCAACTGATTTTGGCGCAGGGATTGAACACTCAAGGCAGCTTACAGTTCGCTCAGGGCCAAACAGAAGCGGCACTGGCAAACTGGCAACAGGCAACCGTCATTTATACCCAGTTAGGAGATGCCCAACGACGCATTGGCAGTTTAATTAATCAAGCTCAGGCGCAACAAGTATTAGGCTTTTTTAACCAGGCGCGGCAAACGCTGGATGATGTCGAACGATCGCTTCAGAAACAACCAGATTCCCAGTTAAAAGCCTTGGGATTACGCAGTTTAGGTAATGTGTTGCTGCTTGTCGGTAATCGAGTCGGTGCTCAACGGGTATTACAACAAAGTTTACAACTGACTCAACAACTTCAATCTCCTCAAGATATGAGTGCCACCTTGATCAGTTTAGGCAATGCAGCCCGATCGCAGCCTAATCCTGCCTCTGCCTTGGCATTCTACCAGCAGGCCGCTAACGCTACAGAGTTGCCCTTACCTCGGGTGCAAGCGTCGCTGAATCAGTTAAGTCTGTTACTAGAGCGAGGACGGACAGCCGAGGCTCAAGCGTTATTACCTGAGATGCACTCCCAAATCGAGCAACTCCCTGCCAACCGCGCTGCAATTTATGCTCAAATTAACTTTGCTCGTAGCCTGATGCAACTCAGAGACAAGCTTCCGACTCCGTCCAGGGTGGCTCAGATGTTGGCGAATACAGTGCAACAGTCAAAAGATTTGGGCGATCGGCGGGCAGAATCCTACACGATCGGCTACCTGGGAAATGTATATGAACAGAATCAGCAATGGTCGGAAGCCCAACGGCTGACGGAACAAGCCTTGCTGATTGCCCAAGCGATTAATGCCCCTGACATCACCTATCAATGGCAGTGGCAACTGGGACGGATCTTAACAGCCCAACGGCAGACAACCGAGGCAATCCAGACCTATGAAGCGGCATTTCAGACCCTACAATCCGTTCGCCGGAATTTACTAGCTAGCAGTTCAGATCTACAGTTCTCATTTCGGGAAAGTGTCGAACCTGTCTATCGAGAACTTGTTGATCTTCTACTTCAGCAAGCTGACAGCGACCCTCAAGCCGCCACCGCTCAATCGGACTTGAAACAAGCCCGTCAAATCATTGAATCTTTGCAACTTGCCGAACTGGATAACTTCTTCCGCAGCGCTTGTTTAGAGGGGCAAACCGTGGCACTGGATACGGTGGATCAAACGGATGCAGCCGTAATTTATCCAATCATTCTGCGCGATCGCATGGCAGTGATTGTTAGCCTGCCTGGACAACCCTTACAACAATATCTTGCACCTGTCGCCCAGGCGGAGGTCGAGAACGCACTGAATCAATTTCGCCAAACCTTAGAGAAACCTATTACCACGCCAGAAAGTAAGATTTTAGGACAAAAAATTTATGATTGGCTAGTGCGTCCCCTTGAGGCAGCGCTACAACAACATGCCATTAGAACCTTAGTGTTTGTGTTAGATGGAGAACTCCGCAACATCCCGATCGCGGCTCTGTACGACGGCAACCAATATTTGATTGAACACTACAGCGTAGCCCTAGCACCAGGTTTGCAACTATTAAATCCTAAACCATTACAGCAACAGGGACTACAAACTCTAGCGGCTGGATTAACCGAAGAGCGACATGGATTTAGTGCCCTGCCCAATGTAGGTTCTGAACTCCAAGAAATTCAATCGGAAGTATCCAGCCAGATTCTGTTAAACCAGGCTTTTACCAGCACTGCCCTGCAACAACAAATTAAGGCGGCATCGTTTCCGATCGTCCATCTGGCAACCCACGGACAATTTAGTTCTAACGCAGAAGATACCTTTATCCTTGCCTGGGATAAACCGATTCGAGTCCAGGAATTGAGTCAACTACTCCGGCAGCGAGAGGATGCCCAAGAAGAAGCGATCGAACTACTCGTACTAAGTGCCTGTGAAACCGCTACAGGCGATAAACGGGCAGCACTGGGGCTGGCAGGAGTGGCGGTGCAGGCGGGTGCCCGGAGTACCCTGGCTTCCCTCTGGAGCTTAGATGATCAGTCAGGAGCGCAGTTGATTGCTCAGTTTTATCAGCAATTAGTGGAGGCGAAAGTGTCTAAAGCAGAAGCCTTACGACAGGCGCAACTTAGCCTCTTGCGTGATCCTAACTTCCGTCATCCCCGGTACTGGGCACCCTATGTACTGCTCGGCAATTGGTTGTAATAGTGCTGTCTAGTGGCATTGCACTCTTACATCGGGCAGATGCACAGGAGCTTGGGTAGTGAGAATGATCGTACCATCGGGCATAGTCGCCCAATCTTGAGCTTCGACGATCGCCGCTGTAGTTGATGGTAAAGAACTACTGTTCCTGACCTCCTGGCTGCTATTCTCCGCTGCTAAGGGTGATAAATCCTGCCAGAGAGTATCGGCGGCGATCGGATCAATTGGATTAGTCGGAACGCCACCCTGCCCAGCAATGACAAAACTGCTGGCTCGGTTGCCCTGTGCCCGACAGCCCTGCGCTAGAGGAGGACTGCTGAACGTGGTGGGCAAATCTGCACCGCGTTGGAGCGGATCAATCCCTAATGTCGTAATCATGACGTTGCCAGCTAGCCCAAATTCAGAACTGGCGGTAATGTCGCTGAGGGGAGTCAGGCGATCGCTGAAGTATGAGTTAATTTACCTGATGGCATTTGAAGATGGAATTCATTTGAACAAGGAAGTACAACGATGGTTTCATTGGTATAATCAAGAGCGTCCACATCAAGCCTTGAGTTATCGCACTCCAGAAGCCGTGTATTGGGAAACGCGATTGTTCTCTAAAGAAGCTTGAAACGGTCATGGAGATCTCTCGTTTCAGAGCTTAGAGATCCCTCAGAATTGTCCAACCAATCGGGTTCACCTCAGTTTAAGGTTCATCTTGAAAAATCTCTTTCAGGTAAGCTTCATCTGCATTGGATGGCACCCTAATCAAAGAACTGATTAACCGATTAAACGAGAAAGAAACCTGATCAGGATCAACACTGAGTCTCGATAACTGGGGTAGTTGCTTCTCAAGCTGGGGGTTCATACCATCAAGACGAACAACCTCATAACCCAAAAAATTAGCCACTTCCCCTTTAAGTTTATGAAGAGCGTCTCTGACAGTGATTAGGCACTCTTCAATGCTTGCCCTTTGCGAAAAGTACGAATCCTTACTCTCAACAAAAACAAGCTTCAAGTACATTGAAGCCAGAGTAAGGATAATCTGTTTCAACTGAGCTTCTTTTTGGGAAAGTTCTTGCTGATGTTCCTGATTTTCAACTGGCTTGGGACGATTAAACCAACCGTACTTGTTCCCTTTTGGCTTTGCTGGTTGATCGATTATTGACTTAACACCTAATTGACTACTAGGCGATCTAATTTTGATTTTTTCTATTAAATCAATGCCAAAACTCCGAATGGAGTTTTCAAGCGAAGGTTTATCATGACCATTATCGTCTAGACCGACAAAGAACAAATGGTAGATGTATATACCTAGCATATTAATATAATAAACCGTTGGAGATAGGTCTTTATAAAAGATAGCCTCAATCTCTCCTTCCTCTATATTTCTAAAGGCATTTTCATAATCCTTTCTTTCTTCTTCATCTTCTGAAGGAATAGATAGTCGCAATTTCCAACTGTCTCCGCTTAAATCACTCACTTGCCAGAGATAGCTATTTCCGCGTAACTTGATCAATACCCAATCCTCACGTCTGATCATATTACCGTAGGGAGAAGCATCCATAAATTCATAGACTGTGCAATCTAGCGTACTAGGTTTCTTATTGATATTGTATTTTGCTTTTAAGCGGATAGGACGACGAATATAGTTGAAGAAATTAGGCACATAGGGATTCGTCGGATCACGATTAATCTTAGTGTAGACAAAATCCTTTCTTAGATCGTCCATATAGCGGCTCTGATTCTCATAAACGATATATCTGACTCCCAAACCTGATTGATCCTGAGTAATATTTTTAGGCATTAACTCAAAGAAGTAAGCAATGTCGTTGGAAACAAGATTTTGTATGAGTTGGATTAGTTTCTCAAAGTACTGGATTCCTCTGGAGAGGCGCTTGGGAAAGTCTTTTTTGGCAAATTGCCTGAGGTTTGCTAAATCGTTTGAGAAATCCACTAGATTTTGTGGAGAAATTGCTTTCTGCGTATCAATATGATAGAGCTTATTCTTTTTGGCAAGCTCTGATGTTTCAAATTGACTGTTTCGATTATAATAGAGATCCTCAAGATCGGATATAACTGCCTCCATTGTAGACCCGGGCTTTTCTTGTTCTTCCGTGCGTGAGTAAAATGTACTCTTTGCTTTGTAGAGCATACATCTCAATATCAACATGACAATCTCAGGGGGAGCATAAATAGAGGAGGCATCATGCAGTTTGAAGGGTGAAAAAATCTGTACCAGACTCGGCTCAGTTGACTGAAAATTAGAGACTTGTCGATACAAATCCATAATTGAATCAACATCCTGATCGGGCGTGTCATATCTACGAATCGCTTCATAAAAACGTTCTGGCGAGTTACCACAGGTCAATAATTCAAACATCAAGGCTCCGAACCCAAACAAATCGGTGCGATGACGTTGACGCTTGTAAAAATATACTTGGGTTCTTTTGTCTGGCTGGATGCTCTGCTCTTCCTGGTTTGGCTGCTTCTTTAATGTGATATGAAATGTAGTCGTTTCACCAACTTTCCTGCTAACCTCGGCAATTTCATATTCTTTCTTGTACTTGCTAAAGCTAACAACATCTGTGTCTTCAATAATCGTGTCATTAAACTTGGGATCTTTGATAATCAGTTTTATCTCTAAGTCAACAATAACCTCTACGTCTGCCACATCAAAATAATCTTTTTGCTCCGGTGAGCGATAATGTCTAGTTCCTAAGGGTAAGGATGGACGTTCTTCTTGCTCAAGATAGGGCTTATAAGGGGCATTAAGATGCTCTCGGTTTGCCTCATCTAAAAAGCCAAGGTCGCCAATGACAGTCTCAATTTTTGTTCCTTTTTTACGAACAAGGACATTAGCGGGTTTGAGATCAAGATGTAATAGCTTAACCTGATGCAGTGTTTTCAGTCCTTGAGCCACATCATAAATATAGGGCTGTATATTATTAATTCGCTCTACAAAGTCCATCCGTTTGAGCACTTCATAGCCAGTAATTGAATAGATTTTACGCTCAAGTTCTTTTTGGGTCTCTTTCCTCTCCTCTTCCGTTGTAGAGGCATACACTTGCTCTACTCGTTTACTGATCTCGTTTGTAAGCTCATCATAAGAACCAATTGGTATATCGGATGGGAAAAAGGTTGTGACGGTTGTGTTTGTGCCAGGTAACGTAAAGATATCTTTGCGCTCTTCCTCTAACAATTGCTTGAGTGTCTTCTCATACTTGGGCATGACTAAGACATAGTTGGATACACTCAAGGGTTGCAGAAAGCTCTTTAAAGAGTTATAGGCGGGAGAATCGTGGAAATGCTCAGTTCCTCCTTCAGTTTCAATCACCCCAGCAAAGGTGTTGCGATCGCCCAAACTCTCTTCAATCAGGTCATTAATGAGCTGAGATGATTTCATCTCTCGCCGAAATCTCTCCTCAGAGCGATCAGTTTCCTGATCCTGATAGAGCAACTTGGCAGCATACTCTCGCCTTAGAGAATCATGAACTTCAAACACTATCCCATACGTTCCATCCCCTAGCTTAATTGGGCAATGCTCCTTATCTAATTTGAAATAGAATGTCTCTTGCTTTGGAGTTTCAATGTTAAATGAATATTGAGGCTTTAGCTCTTGGACAAGCTGAGATTGCTGTGTGGATTGAGCCTGGGGAGGTTGTTCTTGTGCTTGAGCATTTGGTACATTTTGCGGCGTTTTGAAATCTTCTGCTTGGTTGCTCACAGCACCCTCCTATTCCTGCTTAAGATCACCATACCCTAAGACCCCCTTGTTAGGTAAGAGTTACCCTCTAAAGAAAGTCTAAAAAAGGTCTGATCCCTTGACAGATATGACAAAAGTGTGGGTCATAAGACGGATGTGATATGGGAAGGAGCGCAGGTTCCGAGGCGAGAGAGAATTGCACACCAGCCAATCCAAGCCTGACCAAGATTAATTCCAGGTGATATACGGCAGGCTCTATATAAAGTTGGAAGATGGGCAGGTGGTGCATTCATACTAAAGTTCAGAGCTGTATAGTTAAGCCACTCTCTCTTTGATCGCCATCCAGTACGGTCGCTCAACTCTCTAAAGGTTCTGAGTGTAACATCATTATCCGTGCCAAAGTCAAGCCTCCCTCCAACTGACAGCCAGAGTTGTTTCTGCACACTCAAACCAAACTTACCGCCACTGAATCTGAACCAGAGTTGATCGATCTGATCTAAATCTTGGCAGGGGAATGTTTTTAAGCTGTCTATGGTGAGATGACCTTCCTCTTGTTGCCCTGCTAGCTCTAGCATCAGTCGCTCAGTTTCCTGGTCAGCCTCCTTCCAGCGACCATTTGCCAGAAAATTGACTAAGTACCTATAGTGATTATCGATATGTTCGCGCACAATTCGTAAAGCATTGCTTTGGCTATCTGGTGTTGATAACCAGGGTTGAATATTTTGTATCCCGACCTTCGGGGATCTAACCTGAATCAGTTCTGCCGCTGTAGGTAAGCGGAAGATGTAGACCCCATCCTCCGGTTGTAAATGAGTTTGGGTACTCAACCAGGCACAAAACCATTGAGCATCAATCCAGCAAATATCAAGTTTGGGGCTGTCAAGAGGACGATCAGTAATATCTCCTACCATTGCTGTTGAGTGAAATTGCCCAGTTTGTTGAGACTTCAGGAAAAGTTGGTATTCTTTCCAAGTGATGTACTGAGACGAGATAATTGTGGTTTCGTTTAAGAGTAATTGCGTTTGAAACTGTTCTTCTAGTTTCACTTTTGCATTGAGTTCACGACCCAAATCAATTTCGCTCAGAGTTTTGTATAGATGAGATTTAAGTGCTGGAGAGATTTTTCTAGTATCCTCAATGCCAATCCGATACGCCAGTAGGAGAGCATCTTTATCAGTTGTTTTTAAGATAGCCTGGACAAATTGAGTGGCATCGGTCATAGTGGCGTAGAATCGGATCACTTCTTCCCAATCTTTCCAGGCTCCATCCATAATTTTTTGAATCAGCAACTCTTTTGATCTCTTATGTTGTTTGAGTTCAACTGCCGCTAAATACTCTTGAAAGGTTTTGTGGCTGAATTGATACAGATCACTTTCTCCAGTGAGTAGCCCTGCAATTGTTTTAATTTCCCATAAAAATTTTTCAGGAGTTAGTTCAGCATCATATTTTGCTAGAAGTGGTTGAAACGGCTTACTTGTCTGATTGACAGTAAATTCAGTTTTGCCCTTATTCATCAAGGCAAGAGCTAACTTTTGCAAAATCTGTTGATTCTCTTCTGCTGTTGGAATTGTTAAAGGTGTATCCCGATAGTTTGGTCGATCAGCAAGTAACAGATCAAACATTTTTTTATAGATCTCTACCCGGCGTTTGGGCAATGATGCAAAAGCCCGATGGGTGGCAGCAATGATTGTAATCAGGAGAGGGTTTTTGGCAAGTTCATTGAGACTGGGAATTTCGATGATTTGTCGGATCAAATCCTCAGCAGCGGCTTCCGCTTCCGCATCACTTTGAGCTTTTGCCTGCTCCGGAGAGAGACGCTCATGGTTTGGCTTCGCCTGACTCAGTTGCCAGTGAGACTCCCATTTTTTATGCCATAGAACCGCTTTATACCATTTGTAAATGAAGTCTTCTTTCTGATCTAGGTTGAAATCAACAATACTGATGCGTTCAACTCCCTGAAAGAGCCCCTCGTCATAGCCGTGGGGACGAGACGTTAAGATAAATTGGCTGGGATAGGTTTGCATTTGCCGTTTAGCCCACTTGCTGACTATTTCCCGGCAAACCTCTGGGACTTCATCCAGTCCATCCAGCATGACTAAACAGCGACCGCTCTCCAATTGCTTCTCAAACCAGTCTGCCGATACATCTAGATCCTGACAGCGAGGCAAACCCTTGACTTGTTTCTGCACCATGTCGGGTAGCATGGGGGTCTGTTCATCTCGAATATCCGCATAGATACTCCGAAGTATGAGCAGGATGGGAAGCAGATCGGCAGCACCAAACTCGTGATAGCTGGAATTGGCATATTTTAGGGTGAGATACCGGGTGAGGGTTGTTTTGCCGTATCCAGGATTTGCCACGATCGCAATGCGACGGTAGCGATTGTCAGCCACAAGTTGTCCCTGTCTTGGCAGTAGGGACCAGATTTGTCTGATTGAGGGGCTGATGGCAAAACGCGCTGGATCAGCGTCCAAGCTTAAGGGAACAAAGACCTCCTCCAGAGCCAAGGATGGAAAGTCTCCCTTGAGTCCTTCCACTTCGAGATCGTAACAGTAGCCTTGCAAGGCTTTAAGATATTTCTGATCAATGCCAGACCAAGTCTCCAGGGTTCCATCTGCCACCTTAGTGATGCGATGACCTGACTTTTCGCCAAGATCGCCAATCCAATTCTCTATAGGTTTCATCAAGCGTTGCCCAAAGTTGGTGAGGAGTCCAGCTCCAGTTGCAACGAGTCCACCAATAGCTGCCTCGGCTAACTTACCAGTGTAGAGAAAATATAGGGCTGACCCACTGCTACCTGTGACTATTAGCTCAATTAGTCTATGTATGAGTTGTTCGGACAGGGATGATTTGGATTCAGAGGATGGTTCAACCATAAGAATAATAGATTACAAGGTGGCGGAAACAGGAAGAAACCAAATATCAAAGGTTTAGCCCATGACCAATGAATGCCTAAAGTATAGACAGCCTCTATCAATAGTTAAAACAGTGTTTTGAGAACAATCAAATTTCTGGACAAAAGCTACCCCCTTTGTAGATGTAGATATGACCTCAAACACCTGAAGGGTAGCATTATGAATATACTACAAGCCCTAATTACCCAAATAGGACATTTAACAAACCGCAGTAAAAAATTTACTGTTAGGAAAGCCTAGGAAGCCATTCTTGGGCTTTTTTGTGCTTGTTGGATAACTCTCATCTATATGTTTATGGGCTTGCTGATGGGCACAGGGTACTGATAGAAATACTAGTTCCATAGGGAGGTACCGCAGCCTGGGCGGTTAATACAGCAGTGCCGCTGGGTAACAGAATTAAGTTTTGTACCTCCACTAGTGAAGCCGGAGAAGCAGCTATGGCAGATTTAGGTTGTCTGTCTAACTCTACTTTCTGGTTTTCTGAAGTTGGTAGAGGTTGCAAATCCTGCCAGAGGGTATCGGCGGCGATCGGATCAATTGGATTAGTCGGAACGCCACCCTGCCCAGCAATGACAAAACTGCTGGCTCGGTTGCCCTGTGCCCGACAGCCCTGCGCTAGAGGTGGACTGCTAAACGTTGTCGGTAAATCTGCACCGCGTTGGAGCGGATCAATCCCTAATGTCGTAATCGTGACGTTGCCAGCTAGCCCAAATTCAGAGCTAGCTGTAATTTGACTTTCTGAGAGCAGAAAAAAACTTTGTGTGCGAATCCGCACGTTACCACCCTGTCCTTGAACAGCATTTGCAGTAATCGAACTTTTCTCTGCAAGTAGCAAGTTGTCAGCATTGATGATGACATTGCCACCGTTGGCAGTACTGGGAATAGTAATATCTGGTCTGGGGAAAGCATTTGCACTAGGGTCAGCATCACCAATAATTTGACCTTGACGACGCAGCAAAATCGTCCCAGCATTAATGATAATGTTGCCACCTTCCCCAAAAATGCTAGAGGCGGTAACGATCGCTCCATCACTAACTTGCAAGAAGGGTGTGGTAATGCGTAAATCTCCAGCACCACCACGTCCCAAACCATCGATTTGGAGATAGGTCGGATAATCGACGATCGGCGACACTCCGGAGATAATCACAGATCGTGTTGCCTGAATATCCAGGTTGCCTCCACGTCCAAGACCACGATTGGCAGCAGAGACAAAGGCTCCATCTCGAATTGTTAAAGTTCCTGTTGTAATCCTGAGATCACCTGAAAAGCCGGTTGAAGTGAAATCACTTTGAGAGGCAATCACACTACTAAATGTATCAGTGGGATTGACACCACTGACATCAACTGAATCTGTAGCATTGATGATTAAGGTTCCACCATTTCCAGAGCCAAAGGAAGCCGTGGAAACTTGCCCACCTTCACGAACAGTTAACCTCCGGGTATCAATCTTCAGGTTGCCAGCATTACCCGTACTATCAGGTTGAGAATCGGTTGAGATCGATGAGGCGATCGTTTCATCACTACCGATCACTTCAACCGAGTTAGTGGCTCGAATGGTAATATTGCCGCTATCTCCTGCCCCATAGGTAGCCGTTGAAATGGTAGCGCGATCGTTTACCTGAAGTTGCTTAGTCGAAATATTAATTGCTCCTGCTTTGCCTGTACCACCCGTTCGGGCAATTAATCCACTGGGCCCTGTCAAATCTGGGGTTTGACCACTTAATAGGATAGATTCAGCAGCGTTAACCGTAAGAGTACCACCTGGTAACGAGCCGATTACATTGGCATCCAATTGACTGCCTGCGGTTAAGCTAATCCTGCGTGCCTGGGCTTGAATCCCACTACCACCATCACCCGCGATCGTAACTCGGCTGGCTTGAGTCATTTGAATGTCGCGCCAGGATTGTTTGTCTGGATAACTTAGTTGCCAGCCGGATGGGATGGAAGTCAGCCGCACCTCTCCAGCAGCAATGCTGCCTAGCTCGGCTCGACCTGCCACTGCCGTTAGATACCCGCCTAATAAAGAAATATCTCCTCCGACCAAAGCGATCGTTTTACCAGCAGGCACTTGTAACCCTACCACTTTCCCGGTTGCGTCGGTGGCACGGGATTGATTAATTAATGCCCCTGGATCAGCACCGACCTGTAACCCGATCGGTAGATTAATGGTTAGTAAGGGGGGCGTTTGAGGATTAACAGCACTGAAGGTAAAACCGTCACTGAACACCACACTATTAGCAGTACTAGCAATAAATGACCCTTGCCCATCTAACTGGGCGTTAGGTCCAAAGATAATTCCATTAGGATTGATCAAAAAGAAATCCGCATTGCCCAACACGCCCAACGTTCCCAAAATGTTGGAGCGATTGCTGCCAGTGACTCGGGTCAGGATGCGATCGACTCCAACTGGATTCGCAAAATCGATTCGTTGTCCATTGCCAATATTAAACTCTGAGAAGCTGTGAAATAAATTGCCACCCCGTCTGGCACCACCATTAATTACGTTAGCTGGAGATAAATCGGAGCGTTCTGTTCCCAGCGAATCATCTGGAATGATTTGTGCGATCGTCGGGAGTTCAACCAAGCTAATGGTAAAGCCAAGAACACTGAATAAGAAGCGAATTGACCACTGAAGAATTGCTGGATGTTGGGGGCTAAACATAGTGCTAGGTGGGAATTGCTGTTTAACACTCTAAACTGATTCTCTTTAAACCATCCGGGGAGTTGCAAAAAATTCAAAAAATTTGGTTTCAACAGTGCATACCGCTCAAAAGGTGTCCGCAGAAGCGAGTAGCAGCAGAACGCACCTGCTGATGTTGCTGCCCCACAACCTTTACTTCTGTAAGGACTACACTCATGGACACTTTCCAAGATTTCAATAGCCCCCTGACCACAAGTTCTGGTTTTCTGCCAAATCAACCGATTCAAGATCCCATCATCGCTCTGGAATCATTCAACGGACGTGCCAGTGCCGCCTACAGTGACCCAGCAATTGATTTTCTAGCCCAATCCTCACAAGTGGCAACGACCGCTGCTATGCCAGTATGGTGGATGGGGCAACGCTCAGAAACTTGGCAACAGGGTGCAGGCGGACTTCCAGGTAAAGCAGAGAACGGGTTTAAATTCTCAGGAGGTCAAGGAACCACGGCTTATCAACGGGGAGATGAATTTGGGAAAGCTGTGGCGACTGGAGATTTTAATGGCGACGGCTATGTAGACTTAGCCATTGGTACACCAGGGGAAGACTCTTCAGCGTATAACGACGACTCTGGTAAACCCTATGACGAGTATCAATATAACGGACCAGGGCAAGTCACAATTATCTATGGTTCGGTCACGGGGTTATCGGCAACCAACAGCCAAACCTTTCGAGCTGGGGAAACTAACGCATTTGGGCGATCGCTGGCCGTCGGTGACTTCAATAACGATGGTAAAGCCGATCTGGCCGTCGGTAGCGGCAATGGAATTGGAATTTTCAATGGCAGCAGCAGCGGTTTACAACGAGGTATCTCGTTAGGTGCGGGTAGCTATGCCTTAACAACCGGAGACTTTAATGGTGATGGAGCGGACGATTTAGCGGCAGGTGATCCCTTTTATGACAACGAAAAAGGTTCTGTCAGCATCTTCCACGGTCAGGCAAACGTGGGTTTAACGAATGCGGCTTCCCAGTTTTGGACTCAGGATTCTCCAGGAATTTGGGGGTTAGCAGAGAGTACCCCTAATCCACTATTCAATTCTAGCAAAACCTGGGGCGATCGCTTTGGTTTCTCTCTAGCCGCAGGTGATTTTGATGGAGATGGTAGAGATGATCTGGCGATCGGTGCTCCAGGTGAACGGTTTTACATGGGCGGGATCAGTAATGTTCCAGGTGGAGCCGTCAATGTTCTATACGGTAGCGGTTTTGGCTTGATGAGCTATCGCAACCAGTTCTGGGATCAGAATGGTACAGAAGGATCTCAGTTCAACCTGGAGGGTGGCATTGAAGCGAATGATCAATTCGGCTACGCTGTCAAAGCAGGTGACTTTAATGGGGATGGTGTTGCGGATTTAGCGATCGGAGTTCCTGGGGAAGATACATCCACTGGTGGGATTAGCTATGATTCCGATGGTGGCGCTGTCGCAATTATCTATGGCAAGCGCTTCCAGGGGTTAACGAACGAAGGTAACCAATTAATTGATCAAAATACTCCTGGCGTGACAGGGGGAGTCGAAGAGAACGATCGCTTTGGTCAAGCTTTAGCCGTTGGTGATTTTGACCATAATGGCTTTGATGATTTAGTCATTGGCACTCCTGGTGAAACTGCGGCTGGAAAGCGAGGTGGCTCCATTTCGATTATGATGGGAACTCCAAACGGAATTTACCCTAGCGCGAACCAACTGATTGATCAAAGCCAAATTACAGGTGCTCAATTGGAAGATGCGGATCTATTTGGTGCAGCCCTAGCAACCGGAGATTTCGATGGCAATGGAAGTGATGACATCGCGATCGGTGCTCCTGGCGAAAAGATTGGCAATTCATTTTATTCCAACTTAAACCATGCTGGTGAAGTCAATGTGGTGTATGGTAACACCTTCTTAAGAACCATCACTGTTACATCTGATCTGACCCCCATTCGAGAAGGATCTCCAGTATCTGCGGCTTTCTATGTCAATGATGGTGGTTTTGGGGTACCCGCAGGAACATTGGTTAAGCTTAGGAGTATTGGAACCGCTAAGCTAGGGGTTGACTTTACAGTCAGTGGAGCCACTGTAGAGGGTGATTATGTCATCTTCAGAATGCCAGGTCCCAATTCCGACCCAACGACCCGAATGTTTACAGTGAGTGCATTGCAAGACAACGACCTAGACCCAGTGGAACAGGTTGTGTTTGAGGTTGTTAAAGGCGATGGCTACATGGTGCAACCCAATCAGAAAGCCAGTGTGCTTGTGCTTGATCCATCCCCCTTAGTGGTTGACACCCTGGTGGATGAAAACGATGGCGACTATAGCCCTGGTGATCTATCGCTGCGAGAAAGTGTTCAGCTTGCTGGTCGTGGTTCGACCATTTCCTTTGCGTCTGGGTTGCAAGGAACCATCATCCTCAATAGCCAACTATTGATTAATAAGAATTTGACCATCGATGGACCCGGAGCTAACTTACTCAGCCTGAGTGGTAACAATACTTCGAGAGTATTTGAGATTGCCAACGGTGCAAATGTCACTCTAGAAGGACTGACGATCGCCAATGGCTTTGCCAATAATGCGTCTGGTGGTGGGATCGAAAACTATGGCACGTTAATGGTTGACAACAGTAGAGTCACTAACAATCGAGCGGTCTATGGAGGTGGCATCCATAATGTGGGTAGACTTACTATCCAAAACAGCACCGTGGATAACAATACAGCCAGCTATGATGGCGGTGGTGTAAATGTTGATATGGGCACAGTCAACATTTACAACAGTACCATCAGCGGCAACCGAGCAGATTATGGAGCTGGCATCCAGCGGGTAGGTGGCGATTTGACGCTCAACCATGCCACCATCACCAATAACACCGCTAACTTGGCAGGGAGTGGTCTGTATAACTACCCAGATCTCGGCACAACCACAGCTAAAAACACCCTCATAGCTGGAAATCACACGCTATATAATGCGGGCGGCGATGTGTATGGTAATGTTTCTAGCCTGGGTTTGAACCTGGTTGGTGATGCCACTGGTAGCACTGGATGGATTTATTACTACGATCGTTGGGGAACGAATACCAGCGTCATCGACCCCAAGTTGGGAGCGTTGCAAAACAATGGTGGAACAACACCCACTCACGCCTTGTTGTCAGGTAGCCCCGCGATCGATGCATCTTCTGCCGATGATTTGCTTTTCGAGGATATGGCTCCGGATCAGCGGGGTATCACTATACAAAACGGCAGGCGGGATATTGGGGCAGTCGAGTTTACATCAACGGATGTCTTACAACTTAGTTCTGGTTTGGCAATTAATCCTCAACCTAGCCCTCAACCTAGTCCTCAACTTAATCCTCAACCCAATCTGCTATTAGGGTTTCTGAGCTGGCTAGAGCTGAACTTCCCCAGACTCTAACGCCATCGTGCCATACCGATGAGATTCTATGACTAAACATAGGGTCTCTAGACCCAACAAAATTACTCTTTAGGTGAGGCAACCTTTTGTCTCACCTTTTTTATGGATTAAGAGCAATGCAGAAGCAAAAGTTTTTCAGTCACCCAGAATGCATAAATCCTCAACGCAACCCGCAATAGGTAATAGATGCTCATTCCCCCTGAAATAAGTCTACTGTAAGGAAACCAGATCATGGCTCGTTATTCATTTTGGCAATCAATTCAAACTATCAGTTTCAGCTTGCCTTTGCTCACCCTGAGTATGACTCTCCCAAGCACCGCTATCGTACCTGAACCTGCTCCAGCGATCCAAAATTCCGCTATCAGCCCCAGCCCAAAATCCCATCAAACTGCCCAAATTCTGATTTATCAGGAAAGGCGCGGTTATGAATTGTATTGGGATGGCAAACGAGTTGGCTCTGAACCCGAGTGGACTCGGCAGCAGGCGATCGCTAATTTGGAATGGAATAAGAGAACCTATCCACAGAAAAAAGTAGAAGGTTTTTGGTATGGTCAGAAAATTGGCTATGAACTCTATTTTGACGATCGCCGCGTTGGCTTTGAACCAAGCTGGAATCAACAGCAAGCGATTAAAAACTTCCAAATGCACAAAAAGCGTCATCCTCACATGCGTGTTGAGGCAACCTTAGATGGCTTCCCACTAATACGATAAATTCTACTCTCAGGTCTACAGATGGAAGCTAGTTAGCCTATTTGTCAGCGATCGCTGCATAAACTACATCATCTCCCCGCAAAAACCTTCAGGAATTGCATTAGCACATTGCACCAGATCACCTCAATCCTGTAACACAGACTATGGAAGTTTTGCCCTCTGCCTCCACTTTCACCACATCCCTGAGTACCGCTGCCAGCTCAGCCATCCTCACTCCCGATCGCACTTCATTATCAACAGCAACCATACCAACGCCGCGATCGTCCAGCATTACCTTCATCGATCCATCCGCCCCAGATTATGAGTTGCTGCAACAGGGGTTGCAACCGGGAACAGAAGTGTATGTGTTGGATTCGACTCAGGATGCGATCGCTCAAATTACGCGGACTCTCGCTGGACGGAGCGGGATTTCTAGCCTGAATATTGTGTCTCACGGCGACATCGGCAGCATTCATTTTGCTTCGCTGCGATTCGATCAGCATAACCTGAACCAATATACCAACGACTTGCAGCAATGGGCACAGGCATTAACCTCCGATGCCGACATTCTATTGTATGGGTGCGATATTGCTCAAGGCGATCTGGGAGCATCGTTTGTCCAGCAACTTAGCCAGTTAACCGGAGCCGATGTTGCTGCCTCCATAGACCCGACAGGTAGCACCCAATTAGGTGGGAACTGGACACTGGAATACCACACCGGCAGCATTGAAGCCGAGGAAATGTTGCAACCGTGGGCACAGAGTGCTTATCAACATCTTCTGGCAGTCTTTGCAGTCACTAACACCAACGATCAGGGAGCTGGATCATTACGACAGGCAGTTTTGGATGCCAACAGGTTGGCTGGTGTCGATGAGATTATCTTCAGTCTGCGAGGGAGTGATCCACACACTATCACCCTTACCTCTGGACAACTGGAAATTACCGAAGACTTGTTTATCAGTGGTCTGGGGCAGGAAAATCTGACGATTAGCGGCAACAGTTTATCTCGGGTGTTTCAGATCAATCGTCATGTGAGGGCTACCCTGACCGGACTGACGATCGCAGATGGGCAAAGTGATCTGGGTGGGGGCATTTTGAATGCTGGCAGATTAGATATTCGCCACAGCACCCTCAAAAACAACAAGGCTGAAAGCGGTGGTGCGATCGCAAATGGTGTATCTGATGAGGATAATTCTGCGGTCAGCCTGACTCTAAATAATGTGCAACTAACAAATAATAATAGTGTTTGGGGAGCCGGACTGATGAATCTTGCTACCGCAACAGTTCGAGCCAGTACGTTTAGCAATAATGTGGCTGAAAACTTAGGCGGTGGCATTTTCACCACGGGTAACTTGACCGTTCATAGCAGCACCTTCCATGCCAATCAGGCATCAAGCGGGGGTGGAATTGCGACAGGAGCGTTTCGAGGTCATACAACGGTAGATAACTCAACCTTTAGTAGCAACTGGGCTGCGATCGGGGGAGCTATTTACAATGCCAGCACTGCTTCTGTGATCAATAGCAGTTTTGAATCGAATTCAGCCGTGAGTAGTGGCGGCGCGATCTATGATCAGGGGGCAACGACCGTCAGCTACAGTAGCTTCAAAAATAACATGGCACAAGGACAGGGAGGTGCGATCTACAGCACCGCCGCGTACTCTGAAGGAGAATTGCGCCTGGAATTCAGTACCTTAGCAAATAACTGGGCACACAGTGGTGGTGGAATGGCTAAGGCAAATGGCAAACTAGTGCGAATTCAGGAAAGCCAAATCTATGGCAATACTGCTCTCTTCAATGGAGCCAATTTGCTGGGAGGATTCATTAGTGAAGGGGGAAATGATATTGGCGATCCCGCAGGCAGTATCGGTTTTATCGATGGTGTGTTGGGCGATCGCGTACATGTGCCGCTACCCGCTTCCAGCAATACCATCTCTGGTGTGTCGAATCCCATCAGCGATGTCCTGACGATCGAGGATGCGATCGTGGATGGCAATCTGATCACCCTCCCTGATGCCACCTCGATCATGCCTCTAGGGCATATCACTACCTTTACCACACTGGATAGCTTGGATGCGATCGTGGATGGCAATCTGATTGTCCTGACCGATGATGCTGCCATTAGTTCTTTAGGGAGTGCCCTTCCCCCGTTGGGTAGCCCAATTCTATTAGAGCCGATCAGCCTGATAGATGATGTCGCCCACCACAAGCAACCGGCTAAAGATGGACTAGCTCAAGACAAGCAACCGAGCAAAGATGGGCAGATAGATGATGTTGCCCACCACAAGCAACCGGCTAAAGATGGACTAGCTCACGATAAGCAACCGAGCAAAGATGGGCAGATAGATGATGTTGCCCACCACAAGCAACCGGCTAAAGATGGACTAGCTCACGATAAGCAACCGAGCAAAGATGAGCAGATAGATGATGTTGCCCACCACAAGCAACCGAGCAAAGATGATCTAGCTCAAGATAAGCAACCGAGCAAAGATGGGCAGATAGATGATGTCGCTCACCATAAACCGCTTTCAGATAAATCCCCAGATGACTCGCAAAAGGTGTACGACAACTAAAATCCTAGCTGACCAATGTCGGGAAGGGTGGTGAAGGGCGGCGATCGGTTCTGCGATCGCGTCAGACCATTGGGGCGATTCTCAATCGCATGGGATATCGCCTAAAAAAACACAAACAGTCAAACTGTTGAAGAAGAATAAATGGCATCATCTCCCCGCAAAAACCTTAATGATCAGGGAACGTCTGAGCGATTTGCCACCCCGTTTAGCAGATCGCTCAGCCTATATCAAAACTTCGCTCAATCATCAACGATTTAAGTGAAGATGGCGCTGAAACTTTTGTCATTAAACAGTTGATTTTAAAGTGTGTTCAACTCGCTCCCATAATGAGACTAAATCCTCCACAAACATAGATTTGTCTGTTGAAAAACTATGGGGAACTTTGACCCGGATAGTAGTTTGATACGCGCCATCTACTATCTGATGACCGTAAGCAACGACCTTGCCAACGGTTCCAGAAAGTTTGTGGGATACATGATCATCTAGTTTAAACATAAGCTTCCTCACAACGAACATTAAAATTTTTGAAAATTATAGAATGCACCCTGAATGTTTGCTGGTCTGGGCAAGATAAATTAAATCGCGCTTCTGATTGAACTAAATGGGGCAACACATTGATAAAGTTGATGTACCTGGGCAGCAACAGCAGAAATGCTAAAGTGGGATTGCACATGCTGATAGCCAGCCTCTATCAGTAATTGCCATCGTTCAGGATCAGCAAATACATCTGCGATCGCGGCTGCTAATAAATCCGCATTGCAGGGAGGAATCAACACGCCAGTTTCATTGTGGATAATGCTATACCGTAGTCCTCCTACATGACTGGCAATCACTGGAGTTTTGGCTGCCATTGCTTCGATCGCCACTAAGCCAAAGGGTTCATAATAGCTGGGCACGACGCAGACATCAGCCGCTGCATAGTAGTCTGGGAGGCAATCCTGGGAAACGGCTCCAGTAAATGTGGTTACGCCTTCCAGCCCTAGCTCTCGCACGATCGCCCGAATCCGTTCTTGCTCTTGAGTTTTCTGACTATGCTGGTGATCCCCTCCGACTAAATATAGTTGAAAGCGCTGCCGCAACTGTGAACAGGCTTCAACCAATGTCTCAATGCCTTTGCGGCGATCGAATTGCCCAACATACAAAATCATGCGAGTCTCTGGGGCAATCTGTAACCGTTGACGAGCTACTGTTTGAGAAACGGAGGCAAAGTGTTGCACGTTAATGCCATAGGGAATCATGCGAACTTGCCCCTTGCGAGAAATCATTTGGCGTAGGGTGATCACCTCTTGCGGACTGGTGGCAATCACACAGTCTGCCTGCTCTAAACAGCGTTGCTCAACCTCCGATCGAGTTTGAGCTATCAAAGAGGATGGGCTGTCAGCCCCGCATTTTACTGCTCCAATGGAGTGGAAGGTATGCACAAACGGTAAGCCTAAATAGGATTTTAGTTGTAGTCCTACCCAACCAGACAGCCAGTAGTTTGTGTGAATTAACTCATAGGTTCGCCCGGATTGTTGGACAAAGGCTAACCAGGCTTCTACAAACTCTGGTAAATAGCCAAATAACTCAGAGCTAGGTACTGGGTAAGCAGAACCTGCCTTCAGCCGAATGATCCGACATCCCGGGGCTAACTCGACGATCGTTGCCTGTTCGGGATGCTGTCGTCGAGTGAAGATATCGACCTGACAACCTCGTTTCGCTAGGGCTAATCCTAACAACCTGACGTATAAACTTTGTCCACCTACCCCCTCCTGATCTAAGGCTGTGGCTGGGTCGCAGTGGACTGAGATCAAGGCATAGGCAGGCTTAGGTTGGGTCGAGACTTGGTGAAGAGATGGAGGGATGGAAATAACTTGTTGCCGCCGATCCATACAGTGCTTCTACCTTTAGCGTTAGACCTCTACTGATACCAACCCGTCAGCCGGGATAGTCATTACTAACACTATCGGCTTGGGGTCTAAAATCAGGGGAAGATTCGGGTAGATTTTGGGGAGAGTGTGATTCATCCTCTCAGGTCTACTGCTTGAGGCGATAGCCCAGACCATGTACTGTCTCAATGAAGTCCTCAGGTGCTCCTGCCTCCCTGAGCTTATGGCGTAGCGTTTTAATGTGAGACTTGACGGTTTCTTCGGTTGGGGGATCTTCAAGTGACCAGATGCGCTCGATAATTCCAGGTCTACTCAGCACCCGCCGACCGTTAGACATCAATAATTCTAGTAGGGCGTATTCTTTAGGCGTGAGATGCAGGGGAGAGTGATTATAAAACACTTCATAGGTGCTGGGATTAAGACGTAAATTGCCCCAAGCCAAGTTGGGTGTGGCAGTTGAACTGCCCCGGCGCAAGAGTGCCCGGATGCGAGCCATGAGCTCTCTCAGATCAAAGGGTTTGACCATGTAATCATCTGCCCCAGCATCCAAGCCAACAATTTTGTCTTCGATCGTGTCGCGGGCGGTCAGCATCAGAATGGGTAAGGAGAAGTGGCGATCGCGCAACTGATGACATAGTTTCAACCCATTCAATTTAGGCAACGTAATGTCGAGCAAAACCAGGTCATATTCCAATGTTTGGGCATAATTCCATGCCTCCTCACCATCTCGGGCAACATCAACAACGTACTGCCGGTTGGTCAGGGCTTCGGTTAGCATGTCCGCAATCTGGACATCGTCTTCAACCACCAAAATCCGCATTGGTCTTCAGATTCTCTACATTTAAGCGTTAACTCTTAGTGTATGGCGAGAGCCCAGTTTAGGTTTACTTGTTAAGCTAAAAGATGACATCAGTGGATTAGGTATCGTGAGCTAAACCTAACATGGCGATGAAATGGTTGCCTGAGCGGCAGTGGATAGCAGCAGGATTTGGTTTAGTCATGGTACTGATGGGAAGCATTAACCTACTGTCATACCAAAATGCCACTCGCTTAGCCGAAAGTGCAACTAAGGTGCGACAAACCTATGAAGTCTTAGAAACGCTAATAGAAATTCTCGCAACGTTGAATGAGTCGGAGGCGGGTAGACGAGGATATATCTTGTATAACGATCGTGCAGAGTTAAGTCGGTACACTCGCACCATTCAAGAACTTGACCTGCAATTACAGCACCTAGAATCGGTGATTGCCGAAAATAGCAGTCAACAGCAAAGATTAACTAGGCTCAGTAGATTAATTGCTCAGCGGCTTAAGTTAGGGCAACAGTCGATCCGGTTGCACCAGGCAGGACCTTCGCCCATCACTCAACTCACGATCACAACGGCAAGCACTCGGAATCGGCAGGAAATTTATCAGCTTGTCAGCGATATGAAACAACAGGAAGAGCGATCGTTGGATCTCTGGGTAAGTGAGTCTCAATCGAGTATGCACCTGCGCATGTGGCTGGAATTTTTCGGCACATCTTTTACATTTTTCATTTTGTTTAGTATTTTTGCTTTGCTATATCGGCAAATGGTTAAGCGGCAACAGGCAGAAGCTTTGCAGCAAAAATTAGCCCAGGAGAAGGAGTTAGGCGAACTCAAATTGCAATTTTTCTCAATGGTTTCCCATGAATTTCGTACCCCTCTGAGTAGCATTTTGGGGTCAGCACAAATCCTAGAAGAGACGTTGCAGTCACTGGTTGAAAAACAAAAACTGAAGAGTCTTTATCGCATTCGATCGGCAGCTCAACTAATGACTCAACTCCTCTCAGATATTCTAACTTTAGCCAGGGCAGAAGCAGGTAGATTAGAGTTCAACCCTAAGTCTTTAGAAATGCAAACCTTTTGTCTCAATTTGCTTGAGGATATGCAGTCTTTCAGTAATATGAGACATTCAATTGAGTTCACGATGCAGGGCAAATGTACTTATGCTGATGTCGATGAGAGATTGTTATATTCGATTTTGAGCAACTTAATTTCTAATGCAATTAAGTATTCGCCGAACGAAGGAACGATTTATTTTTCTCTCAGTTGTGAAGCCAATATCCTAACTTTCAAAATTACCGATGAGGGGATTGGTATTCCATTAGAAACTCAGAAAATTTTGTATGAGCCATTTCAGCGAGGTAGAAACGTCGGTGGAATCTTAGGGACAGGACTAGGGCTAGCCGTTGTGAAGAAATGCCTTGATTTACATCATGGCAAAATCTTAGTTGAAAGTGAGGTAGATGTCGGCACAACCTTTACCGTGACAATTCCTCAAGGCAGTCTAGCCAAGGCTGAATACGCTGAAACCCATTAATTAGCGGTCGAGTTTGGATGACTCGATCGCTGAAATTACCTGGACTCTATGCAGTTTTATCGGCTGTTTGAAACGTTAAAGGGGGGCTTTAAGCCCTACGGGCATACTCGAAAAGGGTTTTAAAGCGCCCTTCTTCGATCGTTCTGATCATTCTGCACTGACAATATAATTGGCTGCATTTGTTTCGGCTGCAACTGGCTCAACTTTTCCCTGATTGACTAATGCCTGATGAATTAAGGCGGCAATTTCTCCTCGGGTCGCAGGGCGATTTGGATTTAGCACATCTGAGTCGGGATAGTTCACAACGATTCCTGCGGTTGTTGCCTGAGCAACTGCATCCACAGCATACTGGGGAATTTGATCTGCATCCCGATAGTAATTACTCACCACTTCGGATATAGGACGCTGGGATTGAGGTGAATCCTGGTTGGCAGCTGGGGCAGCAGGTACAGCCGGTGTAGAGGCTTGGGTAGGTTGGGTTGCGGGAGCTACAGGGGTCGATCGTGCTGCCACAAATGGTTGCATCAGGGTTGTCATTGCCATTGGGTACATCATAGCCGTTCTGCTCCGTTGAACCTGCTGACGATCTGGCTCTGATGGTGTCGTTTGTTGAGTAGTTTGGGTAGTCTGGGGCTGAGGTGATACTGAAGCGGCTGGGTCACCTAGATCTAAACTGCGGGCTAATGCCACTAAAGCCTCTACCCGAGTCACTTCCTGGTTTGGTCTAAAGTTACCCCCCGGATAGCCATGCATAAAGCCCATTTGATAGGCATCTTCGATCGCCGGAGCAGCCCAGTAACTCTGGGGAACATCGTTATAAACGCTACCCGTTGCAATTCGCCTTTCTATGTCTTGGTTAAACGCATTATGAATGAACGAGGCAAACTCATCTCGACCAATGGGTTGATTAGGACGGAATGAGCCATCTAAGTAGCCAGCAACAATATCACGGTTTGCTAGTTTGGCGATAAAGGGTTGTGCCCAATGGTTGTCTGTATCAGGAAAAGCTGTGGCAGTATTGGGGGCGGCAATGACCGATGTGGAGGGTTGGGTCAGCGCGATCGTTCCGGCTAGAGAGCCTGCGGTTAATACTGCAATTCCTACAAATGACCGAGCAGAAAGTCGTAGCATAATATTCGTCTTATCCTTAATAACTTCTCACTGATCACGCTAACGTTTATATTCTTCAATTTCGTCTCTCGATCGAGAGAAACATAACTTTCAATCTAGAGTTAACTTAATGTTAAAATTGCTCTACCTATAATTAGCAGGAATCAAATTAAAGCTGGTTTTCAATTAATTCCCAACTTTTAATCAACACTATCAACATGCTGATTGCCCTCGTTGAAATATCCATGCTGTCAATTAGCTTGATCTTATTAACAGGATTTTTAGCCGTAGGACTGGCATTAGTTCACTTATTTGCTGGTCAACTACGATTTCTCAAAGCTACTCCCCGTAGCCAGTGGCTTTCAATCAGCAGTGGTGTTTCAGTAGCCTATGTGTTTGTGCATATCTTACCTGACCTGAGTGAGGCACAGAAAACCGTTCAGCAAAGCCTCAATCCCGAATTTGCCTTTCTAGAACATCATGTTTATTTACTATCCTTGCTGGGATTAGCTGTATTCTATGGATTAGAACGAGCCGCTACCGTGTCACGGCAACGGAGTCAGGCGGCAGGGAGTGGGGATGTCACCAGTGTCAGAATATTTTGGCTGCACATTGTTGCATTTGCAATTTATAATGCCTTAATTGGTTATTTACTGATCCATCGTGAAGTACCCGGTTTAAGTAGCCTCCTGTTTTTTGCGATCGCGATGGCATTGCATTTCGTGGTGAATGATTACGGCTTGCGTGAACACCATAAGGATATTTATGATCACATAGGTCGCTGGATTCTGGCAGGTGCAGTGATTACGGGTTGGGCGATCGGCAGTGGGACAAGGCTGTCTCAAGCTGCGATCGCTGTATTATTTGCTTTCCTCGCCGGTAGTGTTGTCCTGAATGTGTTGAAGGAGGAACTTCCTGAGGAGCGGGACAGCCGCTTTTGGGCATTTGCCTTAGGTGCAGGTGGATATGCAGCCCTATTATTAGCGTTGTAGATTGAATTAAAACAATTTGAGTGTTACAAGGTTGACTTCAAAATATTACACGGCTACTCTCTCTAAAGGTATATATCTAGAGTAGGATTCATTATTTCTTTCTAGCTATTAAATTTTAAGGTATGAAAATATTTGTATGCCATCCGTAAATTCTATACCAATAGCCATATTAACTGCCCTCTCGGAGTACCACCATGAGTCACCGTAATTCCTCCTTATCTGATCTGCAACAACCTGTCCGGCAGGCGGCAGCCCATCCCTGGGTCGAACGACTGGCACGATTAGGCTACGCGGCTAAAGGTATGGTTTACTTTGTCGTGGGCTTGCTAGCTGCCCAAGCGGCATTTACCACCGGTGGCAGAACTACGGATCCCAATGGTGCATTAGAAACCATTATCGACCAGCCGTTTGGTCAATTCCTGCTGGTGATCATCCTGATCGGATTAATTGGTTATGCTCTCTGGCGATTTGTGCAAACGCTTGTTGATCCGGAGCATTCTGGAGAAAGTCTAGATGCAAAACGGATCGCCCAACGTCTTGGCTATGCCTTTAGCGCGATCGCCTATACCGGATTAGCCTGGACAGCCGTGAAATTACTCATGGGTGAAAGTGGGGAGCATGGCGATTCTACCCGCGATTGGACAGCCCGATCAATGGCACAACCCTTTGGGCGCTGGCTGGTGGGTTTGGCGGGTCTGGTGGTGATCGGAGTGGGTGTATCCTATCTCTACCAGGCATATAAAGCCAAGTTTCAACGCCACTTTAAACTACACGAAATGAGCCAGACCCAGCGCCAATGGGCAAAACGGTTAGGTCAGTTTGGCATTGCCGCCCGTGGGGTGGTATTCGGCATCATTGGGCTATTTCTGGTGCTTGCCGCTCTTCGGGCTAATTCCAATGAGGCAAGAGGGCTAGGTGGTGCTTTAACGGCTTTAGCCGAGCAACCGTTTGGAGCCTGGTTATTAGGAGTTGTCGCACTGGGGCTCATGGCTTATAGCGTCTATTCCATCATTGAAGCTCGATATCGCCAACTTGCCCCACCTAGCCAGAACTATTGATGCCTGAGTTAGCGGCTAAATGTAAAAGAATCAGGAGCGATCGCTTTACCCAGGTTAGGCGGCTGAAATGTTGCCTCTTCAGCGATCGCCGCAGGGAGGTGGGCTTGACGTAAATCAGCGTCTTCTAGCTCAGCTTCGCTGATATTTGCTTGATCTAAGTTCACCCATTTTAATTTGGCTTGACTTAAGTTGGCTTGATCTAAATTACTCTGATAAAGATTGGTTCCAGATAATTTTGCCTGTTGTAAGTCAACATCCTGAAGGTTAGCATTGGTCAAAATGGTGCCATACAAAATCGTTTCCTGCAAATTTGCGCCTTGCAAATCGGCATAACTCAAATTCGCACCGCTCAAATCTAGTCCGCTCAAATCTGTATGGTTCAGATTAGCGCTTTGGAGATTACTACCCCGCAAATTAGCTCCCTTCAGGTTAGCTCCCCGCAGGTCACTATGGCTGAATAGGGCAGTTCTTAAATCTAACTCTGCTAACTGAGCCTGCTGGAGATTGGCATAACTGAAATTGGCTTTGTGGATGTTCGCATCCTTAAACGTAGCGAAACTTAAATTGGCGGCTTGAAATTGAGTTTGGTTGATATCCGATCGCGTGAAATCAGCCCCTTGAAGATTAGCCCGATTAAATTGGGTTTGTTCCAGGTCAGCCGCCCGTAATTTTGCCTTGGCTAAATTGGCTTCAGCAAAATGGGTCAACCTTAATATCGCCGCAGATAAATTAGCTTGCTCCAGGTCAGCATGGCTGAGATCGGCATGGGATAAATTAATCCAGGCTAATGATTGTTGGGTCAGTTTCACATCATTAAATGCTCGTTCTCCAGCTTGATATTGGGTTTGTAAATCGTGACGGTTCATGGTTATCCTAAAATTTCCACAATTCATTGATTAATTACTCGCCTGTTGTTCTGCCCACAAATAGGTGCTGACGTTACGAATCGCCTGACTGGCATAGTGATCTCCGGGGCGCTCTGCTAATGCCCGTCGGAAGTTAATCAGTGCAGTATTGTAGTCTCCCTGTTCAGTAGCGTCGTAGCCAATTTGCATGGAGCGATCGTACTCTGAACGGGTTCCGGCGCTGATCGGTTCAGATTCTCCTTGGCTCTGGCTTTGCAGCAGATCCATCGTATTCCAGTAGGAGATCGTAGCTAGACGATCGTAGGGACGGACAGATAAAGCATTACGGAAATAGGTCAATGCTGTAGGGTAACTCTCCGTTTTTAAGGCAGCATATCCCAATCGCATGTATTGATCATAGGCAGGTTCTTCTGCCATCCCCATACTGGGTTCAGGTGTGTTAGGGGATGTCGGCTGATTTACCGTGGCATTCTCGTTCGAGAGATTTGGTTGTGGAGCAGGCGTGTAGTAGGATTGAGCATTACCTGAGCCGATGCCAACGCTGCTGACAAAGGTAAACAAAATCGTTGCCGCACCTGCTTTTAAGATAGATTTCATAGCTGTAATCTCCTAAATGACTATTCTTCCTCCTTATCTAGGGCTGATGAAATTGTTAAGCCCCTATGCTTAAAGATTAATTAATAAGTTTGCCAAATACGTCTACCTCAGGGATAGGTCATTGTCTAACGCTGGGTAGTCACTCATTTTCGTTAATTGGTACTTTTCTATTCTCTCGCGTTCCTCAAAAGTTTGATAAGATTATTCGATAGCTTGGCGATCGAGCCGCCCCGTTTATCAGTGATTGAAATCAGGTTTACCACGGTAATACTTCACCATTGGCATGCCAAAATGTACCTGAGTTCTCCAGCGTTAGCGCATCAATCCGAGCCAGTAATCCTTGCACAGACTGCTCAGGGGTAATGCCGCCGGAGGTGAAGTTGGTCATGCGGGTTTGCACTAAACCGGGATGCAGAATTGCCACTGCGATTCCCCGAGGTTTCAGGTCGTGTGCCAAAGATCTCCCTGCCATTGACAGTGCCACCTTCGACATGCGGTAGCCGTAGGAACTACCAGACGTATTATCTGCGATCGATCCCATCCGACTGGTCATCAAGATAATCTTAGAACCAGCATCAAGATTGGGCAGAAGGGCATGGGTCACCCGTAAGGCTCCAAGGGCATTCACCTCAAACTGCTGCCGAATACTGTCAAAGTCCAGGTCTTCCAGGGTAACTCGTTTGAGTATACCGGCGTTATTGATCAACACTGCGATCGGGGTATCTGCCAACCGATGCCGTAATTCGACGACCGAAGGATCAGAGGTAATATCAATCCCCGCTTCAACTCGTATCCCTAATTGCTGCAATTCCTCAGATGCCGTCCGACAGACCGCGATGATCCGATCGCCCCGAGCTTGCAGTTGACGACAGTATTCGTAACCAATGCCGCGATTTGCTCCCGTAACTAAATAAGTTGCCATAACCAGATCTGTTGTCCTCGTAGAATCAGCGAGTAGAATTTTCCTGTTAAAGATTTATTGCTGACCAGGTTGCCGTTAGGGGGCAATCACGAAACAATTATTATCCTTTTAACCAAGTATATTGGCGATGAGGGAATGGTATCAGGATGATGCAAACCGGGAGTTAATGGGAACCTTAAGTACAGGTTAATTGTATTAAATGTAACAGTATGTGTTCCCCGATGGTTCATGTGCTTCTTGTTGAAGATGACGAAGAAGACTATCTCATTACCCGCAGCTTACTTGCCCAGATCAAGCAAGTCAAGGTTCATTTGGACTGGGTAGCGACCTATGAGGCGGCGTTATCCGTGATTGAATCCTGCCAGCATGATGTGTATCTGGTGGATTATCGCTTGGGTCGCCATGATGGGCTGGAATTGTTGCAAGCGGCTGTCCTGAAAGGCTGTCGATCGCCAATTATTCTATTAACCGGGTATGTCGATGCCGATCTGGATCTGGCCGCCATGAAGGCAGGAGTCGCGGATTATCTGGTAAAAGGGCAAATTGATGCGCCTTTGTTAGAACGATCGATTCGGTATGCGATCGAGCGCAATCGTACCTTAGCCGCTCTCCATGAAAGTGAATCGCGCCTGGAAGGGATTCTTGGCTCGCTTAAGGATGTCGTGTGGTCGATGTCTGCAACGACCCTGGAACTGCTGTATATGAGTCCCGCCGTTTATGGAGTCTATGGGCGGTCTGCCCACGAATTTGTGGAAAATCCTAATCTATGGTTGGAGGTCGTTCATCCCGACGATCGCGACTGGGTTAAACTCGCTTCTCAACAGGTGTCAGAAACTGGCTCGAAGGATTTGGAATACCGGATTCTGCAACCTGATGGCAGTGTGCGGTGGATTCGCGATCGGGCGTATCTGGTCTGTGACGCGGGTTGGAAAACGATTCGGATGGATGGCATCACCACCGATATCACGGCTCAAAAGCAGGCAGAAGCCGCCCTCACCCAGGCAGTCCGAGAGAATAGTCGGTTAGCCGCCGCCATCTCCCATCTCTCAACGGGGGTGGTGATTAGCGATCCACGGTTGCCAGATAATCCCGTGATATTTGTCAACTCAGGCTTTACAGCCATTACAGGTTATACTGCCGCCGATGTCTTAGGTCGCAACTGCCGGTTTTTGCAAGGCGCGGAAACTGACCCAGCGATGGTGAACCAACTCCGCCAAGCCGTTGTCCAGGGGCAGCCCTTTACCGGGGTGCTGCTGAACTATCGTAAGGATGGTAGTCCGTTCTGGAATGAACTGATAATTAATCCGGTGTTTGACAACGAGGGTACACTGATTAATTTTGTCGGGCTGCAAACGGATGTGACTGCCCGCAAAGAAGCCGAGGTGACGCTGGAACGGCTTCGCCGTCACAATGAGTTGATCTTAAATTCGGCGGGAGAAGGCATTTATGGTCTGGATCAAACGGGAATCCTCACCTTTATCAATCCGGCGGCTGCCATCATGTTAGGTTGGGAAGCCGATGAACTGGTGGGCAAACAAATTGCTGGCGTGGTGCATGACTCGCAATCACAGCAGGATCTGTACTGGACGAGTTGCCCACCCGATGCCGCGTCTCAACATGGTTGGGTGCATCACGTTGGCGAAGAGGTGTTTTGGCGGAAGGATGGTACTAGCTTTTGGGTGGAATACATCAGCACCCCGATTCTGGAAAATCAAGCCTTAGTCGGGACGGTGGTGACATTTCAGGATATTACCCAGCGACGGCAGGCAGAAGTTGCCCTACGCGAAAGTGAGGAGCGGTATGCGATCGCCGTTCAGGGTGCTAAAGATGGCTTATGGGATTGGAACTTGAAAACCAATCAAGTTTACTTTTCTCCCCGGTGGAAATCGATGTTGGGGTGGGAAGCGGACGAGATTGGTCATCATCTGGATGAATGGTTTAACCGGATTCACCCCGAAGATTTTGAAACTGTAAAAAGTCTGTTAGTTGCCCATCTAGAGGGGAGGACAGCCGATTTTGAGAGTGAGTATCGCATGCTGCATCGGGATGGCAGCTATTGTTGGATGCTCTGCCGAGGGCTGGCTGTATACGATGGTTCTGGTAAAGTCTCTCGGATTGCCGGATCGCTCACCGATATTACCAGCCGGAAACGCACTGAAAAACAATTGTTGCATGATGCCCTCCATGATGCCTTAACGGATTTACCTAACCGAGCGCTGTTTATGGATCGGCTCGGTCGATCGCTAGAACGCCATAAACGGAATCCTGATGATTTGTTTGCCGTGTTATTTCTGGATTTAGATCGGTTCAAAATTGTTAATGATAGTTTGGGGCACGTAGTAGGCAATCACCTATTAATTGAAATTGCTCGACGGTTGCAAACCTGTATTCGTTCTGAAGATACAGTTGCCCGTTTGGGGGGTGATGAATTTGTGATTTTGTTGGAAGCGATCGATTACCCCAGTGATGCGACCCGTGTAGCGGAACGGATTCAACAGGAATTAGCGCGACCGTTTGATTTGAATGGGCATGAAATGTTTGTGACCGTGAGTATTGGCATTGCCTTAATTTCAGCTGAATATGAGCAACCGGAAGAGATGCTGCGGGATGCGGATACTGCCATGTATCGCGCCAAGGCATTAGGCAAATCCCGGTATGAATTGTTTGATACCAGTATGCATCACCAGGCAATTACCCTATTGCAACTGGAAACCGATTTACGTTATGCGATCGAACGGCAGGAGTTTGAACTGCATTACCAACCGATCATAGCCCTGAAAACCAATCGTCTCAGTGGGTTTGAAGCTTTGGTGCGCTGGCGACATCCGCAACGGGGTCTGGTAAGTCCGGGAGCCTTTATTGCGATCGCGGAAGAGACGGGATTAATTAATCCGATTGGCTGGTGGGTATTACAGGAAGCCTGTCAGCAGATGCAGCACTGGCAAACGCAGTTTTCGCTCCAGCCGCCGCTCAGTATTAGTGTGAATCTATCGGGTAAGCAACTTGCCCAACCGGATGCTGTGACCCGGGTGCAACAAATTTTGCATACCACTGGACTCAATCCAGCCGCGTTAAAGTTAGAAATCACCGAAAGTTCGATTATGGAGAATGCCGAGTCTACTGTGGCTAGATTACAGCAACTTAAAGCCCTGGGAATTCAACTTTCGATCGATGATTTTGGCACCGGCTATTCTTCCCTCAGCTATCTGTGTCGATTTCCGATTGATACGTTGAAAATCGATCGCTCGTTTATTCATACAATGGATAGCGAGTTAGAAAAACTGGAATTGGTGCGAACGATCGCGACCCTGGCCTGGAATTTGAATATGGATGTGGTGGCGGAAGGGGTAGAGAATGAACATCAACTTGCCTATCTCAAATCCCTAGGGTGCGAATACGCTCAGGGCTATTTATTCTCACGACCAGTTGATCAGTTAGAAACTGAAAAACTGATTGCAACAGCATCGCATTCGTACCAGAACACTACACTGAATTACTCAAACACGCAAGAACAACTGCGATCGTAATTTTAGTTGGGTTGGTTAGTCAACCAGAGTTATTCTCTTAATCCCTTCATCTTACTCATTCATTGCTCCAGGGAAGCCATCATGTATTCCAACTTAGACCACCACTCTACTCAGACCACCTATCAATCTAGAGAATATTTGCAAACCGCTTTGATGTTTGCCCAAAGCATTGTGGAGACAGTGCGAGAACCGTTAGTTGTTCTGGATACCGATTTACAGGTACAAACCGCCAATCGGGCTTTTTATCGTACCTTTCAGGTCTGTCTGGAAGAAACCAAAGATCACTTTATCTATGAGTTGGGGAACGGTCAATGGAATATTCCGGCTTTACGAACCCTGTTAGAAGCTGTACTATCCGATAATGCTGCCTTTGAAGACTTTGAAGTCGAGCATGAATTTCAGCATATTGGACAAAAAATTATGCTGTTAAATGCTCGGCAGATTATGCATGCAGATCGGGCAACGGGCATGATTTTGTTAGCGATCGAAGATGTTACCGATCGTAAACACACTGAAACCGCCCTAAAGCTTTTCACTGCCAAACTAGAGCAAAGTAACCGGGAACTGCAAGACTTTGCCTCGGTTGCTTCCCATGATTTGCAAGAACCACTGCGTAAAATTCAAGCCTTTGGTGATCTATTGACCAAAGAATATGGAGAATGCCTACCGGAAATTGGTCAACAGTATTTACAACGGATGCAAAATGCGGCGGCTCGGATGCAAACCTTAATTAACGATCTGCTCGCCTTTGCTCGGGTGACGACTAAAGCTCAACCGTTTATTCCGGTTCAGTTAAATCAGGTGGTTCAGGAAGTGTTATCGGATCTGGAAGTGCATATTCAGACTGCGGGAGGACAGGTAGACGTGGGTAGTCTGCCCACGATCGAGGCAGATCCGTTACAGATGCGGCAGTTATTCCAGAATTTAATTAGTAATGCCCTCAAGTTTCACCAACCGGACTTACCAGCGCAGATCAAGATCCAGGCGCAAATGGCTGAACCGCCAATTTCCACCAGCAATAGTGGTAGCGCTTCAGAACGATGCCTCCTGTTGATTGAAGATAACGGCATTGGCTTTGAAGAAAAGTATTTAGATCGGATTTTTACAGTTTTCCAACGATTACATTATCGTAATGAATATGAAGGAACGGGTGTGGGGCTGGCAATTTGCCGTAAGATTGCAGAGCGGCATGGCGGCAGTATTACCGCAATGAGTAGCCCTGGAAACGGCTCAACGTTTGTCGTGATCTTGCCCATTCACCAATCTGTTACCTGACTCGATCGTGGATAAGTCTGGAAAACCAATCACTATTCTGATGGCTGATGATGACGAGGAAGACCTCTTGCTGGCAAGAAGTGCCTTAGAAGCCTGTCGGCTGGCGAACAATCTGCACTGTGTCAGAAATGGTGAGGAATTGCTTGATTACTTGTACCGACGTGGGGAGTATACTGAGTTAGCCAGTTCTCCCCGTCCTGGTTTAATTTTGCTGGATTTGAATATGCCCCGCAAGGATGGACGTGAAGCACTTCAGGAGATTAAGGCGGATCCGGAGTTACGCCAGATTCCCATTGTCATCCTCACTACTTCCAAGGCAGAGGAAGATATTTATCGTACTTACAATTTAGGTGCTAACTCGTATATCACTAAGCCTGTGACTTTTAATTCATTAGTGGAAGTGATGCAGAGTTTAGGACGGTATTGGTTTGAAATTGTGGATCTGCCGCCCAGCCAAAAGCCTTGACTCTAGCAGCAACTGTTAGCTTTAGAGAGGAGATACATTTTCTCCCAGTTCCTCCTGCTTGATGAGGGTAGCGATCGCCTGAATCAACCTGTCTGGTTCAATCGGTTTTGCCAGATGGCGTTGGTAGCCAGCCGTTAGGGCTTGTTGTTGATCTTGCTCCATGGCATAGGCGGTCAGCGCGATCGCCAGCATAGGTTGAGCGGCAACCGCTGTTCGACCTCGGACTCGCTGGATTAATTCATATCCATCCATATCGGGCATGCCAATGTCACTAATGAGTACCCTGGGTTGGAATTGCTCCAACAGGCTCAGGGCAACTATGGCTGAGGGCGCTGTTTGGACGATCGCTCCTGCCTGTTCCAAAATCATTGCCACTAACGTGCGCATATCCGCTTCATCGTCTACCACCAGGACGGAAATTCCTTGCAAAACGAACTCTGAATTGCTTGCCGGAGTGCTTGGTTGTAAACTGCCTAAACTTAACCGCGTGGTCATCAACGGTAAGCGGATTGTAAAGGTGGCTCCGGTTCCTTCCCCCTGGCTCTCTGCCTGCACAGTACCTCCGTGTAGTTCGGTTAATTGCCGCACGATCGCCAATCCCAGACCCAATCCGCCAAATTTCCGGGTGGTTTTGCCATCCTCTTGCCGAAATGAGTCAAACACGAACGGTAAGAAATCGGGAGCAATGCCTTTGCCAGTGTCAGAGATGGTAATTTGAGCGTAATGATGAACTGGCTCATTCGTCCCCTTACCGATTGTTTCACTGGCAATTCGTGCCAATCGCACTGTCACTAATCCACCAATAGGAGTGAATTTAATCGCATTGGATAAAAGATTCAACACGATTTGTTGTAACCGTCCGGCATCTCCCAAAACCGGCGACAGCGATAGATCAAAGTCAGTTTTGATCTGAATACTCTTGGCTTCGGCGGCTAATCGCACCGTTTCTAACGCCGACTCGATCGTTAACACTAAATTAACCGGAGCTTCACTCAACATCAATTTGCCGCGCAGAATTTTGGAAATATCCAGCAAATCATCAATCAATTGAGTTTGCTGTTTAGCATTGCGCTCAATAATTTCTAGTGCCTGCTTGGTTCGTTGAGCGTCAAATTTGCCCGTTTGCAACAGTTTTGCCCAGCCCAGAATTGGGTTCAGGGGCGATCGCAATTCATGGGACAGAACCGCTAAAAACTCATCCTTAATGCGATTAGCTTGTACCAAATCCTCCGTTTGTTGCTGAAGCGAGGCAACCAATTCAGCCCGATCGAGGGCGATCGCCACTTGCTTAGAAATTACTTGCAGTAGTTCTACCTCCTCCAGCGTAAATTCAGGGCGGGTGCGGCTGGCAAACGACAGCACTCCTAACAATTGCCCATGTACCATTAAGGGTTGTCCGGCATAGGCAGATACTCCCATCATACAGATGGCTTGAGCCTTGGGATGAGTGGCAATTTCAACCTGATTCAGGACAATTTGCCGCCGCTCCTGGGCGACCAATCCACACATCGCCTGCCCCAGATCGATCGAGGCAAAGGCCTGGGCTTGCTCTGCCGAAATGCCTTGATAATTCATTAACTGGAGTAGTTGTTTGCCGTCCTGTGTAACCAACTGAAAGTGGTAATAGAAATGCAAATCCATTTGGGCTGAGAGCCGCTTAAACAACTGATTCATTAACTCCAACGGTTGTGGCGCTGACAATAATTCACTGGTAGTTTCATACAGTAAATTCAGGCGTGTACTATGTTGTTGTAAAGCTTGCTCAGCATGTTTGCGATCGGTCACATCCATATTTACCCCAATCAAGCGATCGGGTTTATCGGCATCATCATAGAAAACCTGCGCTCTAGCCGTCACCCAACGCACCTCACCCGTGGGGCGAACCAGTCGGAATTCTGTATCAAAATCAGCCCCTGCGATCGCAGTTCGTTGAGCCGCTTGATCCGCCGCCGGACGATCGTCGGGGTGTATCCGGTTTAACCAATATTCATAGCTGCCCTCAAAACTGCCTGGAGCCAGTCCGAACAGCACTTCCATCTCCTCTGTCCAGATTAATTCTCCAGTCTTAATATTCCATTCACAGGTACCCATTTTGCCCACTTGTTGTGCTAACACCAAGCGCTCCTGGCTGGTGCGGAGGGCGATTTCCACGCGCTGCCGTTCCTCAATTTCCTGTTGCAATTGCTGGTTGACATGAACCAATTCCGCCGTTCGTTCTTTGACCCGTTGTTCTAACTGATCTTGCAATTGTTTTAGTTCCGCCTCAGCCCGTAACCGTTCCTCAACTTGAGTGGATAGTGCGGCATTCACCTGCCTCAGTTCCGCCGGACTAGGCAATGCTAACGCTTTAGGCACTAAAGGAATCAATTCCATCGCTGTCAAAAATGATACTCCCGCCGTACCAACTTTTAAGACACCAGAGAGCCAATAGGTTGGATGCCAGAGCGTCCAAATTTCAGCTAGATGCGTTGTGCCGCAGGAAACGATAAATGTCGCAAAGAGTAGAAAAATCCAGCTAAATGGTAAATCCTGCCGCTTCCGCACAAAATAGAACAGTGTCAGCGGAATGGAATAGTAAGACAGCGTAATAATGGCATCAGAAATAACATGTAACCAGACTAAACTGGGTTTCCACAGGTAGCAATGACCGTGAGGAATAAAGGAACTCGAACTAAACAGGTTAACTAGAAGGTCATGCATACCAGGGAAAGTTGCTGTGAGATGAATAAAACAGTCGAAGGAGCCTAGCGTTGGTAATTTCCGATCGATTGATTGATCGTCATCAGTTCTGAGATCGCATTGACTAAGGCTTCCGGTTCAACCGGTTTCGCTAAATGCCGTTGAAATCCCACTTTAAGTGCCTGTTTTTGATCATATTCTCCCGCGTAGGCCGTAAGTGCGATCGCTGGAATTAGCCCACCCCGATCGGGCGATCGCTGACGAATTTGTCGAACTAACGTATAGCCATCGATTTCGGGCATGCCAATGTCACTAATTAGGAGGTCAGGCGGTTGGCGATCGATAATCCTCAATGCCTCCTGAGCAGAAGCCGCTGTCATGATTTGTGCCCCCTGGTGCGCCAGAATTGTTTCTGCCAAAACCCGCATATCATCATCATCATCCACAATCAGAATGCATAACTGGCTAAAATCAAGCGATTGTCTGGGTAGAGGTTCTGCGGCTACCGCTTGAGTTATCATCATCATCGGCAACTGTACCGTGAAAGTGCTTCCCTGTCCTTCTCCGGCACTGGTGACCTGAACTGTGCCGCCATGTAATTCCGTTAAATGACGCACGATCGCCAGCCCTAATCCTAATCCACCAAACTGTCGTGTGGTTTTGCCATCCTCCTGCCGGAAATAATCAAACACAAATGGCAGGAAGTCTGGCTTGATCCCTTTACCCGTGTCAGTGACTTTGATTTGGGCAAAGTGGGAGGGTGAGGAGGGTGGGGAGGGTGAGGAGGATGATGAGGGTGGGGAGAATGAGGAGGGTGGGGAGGATAAGGAATGTGAGGAGGCGTTCACCTCCCTATCTTCCCTATTTTCCCTATCTCCCCTATCTCCCCTATCTCCCCTATTTTCCCTATCTCCCCTATCTCCCCTATCTCCCCTATCTCCCCTATCTCCCCTATCTCCCCTATCGACCTGTTCCAACCGAATCTCGACTCGTCCGCCCAGGGGAGTGAATTTAATGGCGTTGGAAAGTAAATTCCAGACGATCTGTTGTAAACGAGTGGAGTCTCCCATGACTTGAATCGGATGGGTAGATGGGCGATCTCCGACTCTCCCATTCTCCCATTTACCCTCTTGGTCGAGGAGAATAAATTGTACAGCGATCGCCTTCGCTTCGGCGGCTAGTCGAACAGTTTCCAGGGCTGATTCCACAACAGCAACTAAGTCAACCGAGCCAATATTCAAGCTCATTTTGCCGCGAAGGATGCGAGAGACATCAAGCAAATCATCAATTAACTGGGTTTGGAGTTTGGCGTTGCGTTCGATCGTTTCCAGGGCACGCAGGCGAGTTGGATGATCGAGAGTGTCTTTTTGCAATAGTTGTGACCAACCGAGAATCGGATTCAGGGGCGATCGTAGCTCATGGGAGAGCACTGCCAAAAATTCGTCTTTGATGCGGTTGGCGACTTCCGCCTGTTCCCGAGCGGCTTGTTCGCGGATTAATAATTGTTCCCGCTCCTGTTCTGCCCGTTTGCGATCGGTGATGTCGATCGCCATACCTGCGAGTAGTAGCCGACCCGTAGCATCTTGGATGGGAAACTTAAAGGCCAGATAATAGTGTTCACCATCCTCTAAAGGATTGGTTTCAATAATCTGAATGGCTTGTCCTGTCTTTAAAACATTTAAATCATTATCTCGCACTGCTTGGGCAACTTGCTGGGAAAAGAAGTCGAAATCTGTTTTGCCTAACCACTCTGCCATCGGTCGATTAAACGAGTATTCTACCCGTGAATTGACATAGAGATAGCGCCCTGCCTCGTCCTTAATAAACGCATTGGCAGGGCTGTAATTCATAAAACTTTGAAACAGTGCTTGACTGGCTTGTAACTTTTCCTCTGTCTGCTTTCGCTCCATAAACTGCCCGATCTGGCTACCAATTGCCTTAATCAGGTATAGCAAATCTTGATCAGGTTCTTGATGGTGGATACTGAAACATTCAATTACACCGAGAATTTCCTGGTCGATCGACACCGGAAACCCAAAGACACTATGCAAACCTGCCTCTAGAGCAAGTTCTTTGCGGGGGAAATTAGGCTCTTGAGCCAGATCGGCGATCCAACTGGGCTGACCGCTTGCCCATACCCGACCGGGTAAGCCAGTTTCCGGCGCAAAGGACATGGTTTGATTTGCCGTGATGACTGAGGTGATATCCAGGTCGGGGGAATGCCAGCTATTCAGATAGCGCAGGGTATGAGTGGGTGAGTGAAGCTGCCAGAAGACTGCAACTTGCCATCCTAAACTGTGACAAAGCGACTGCAATACCTGAGGAATTGCCTCCGTCAGGGTAGTTGCCTCGGCTAACGTCCGAACGACGGCATATTGAACGGCTAATCGTTGCTCGGCTCGCTTGCGATCGCTGACATCCAGGATAAAACTAATTAACTGCTCCGGATCATCCTCTAATAGGGCTGCGCCCACTACCACAGGCACTCGCTGTCCTTGCTTACCAATAAAGGCTTTTTCATAGGGAGTATTTACTCCTTTGGTAATTAACTCGTCATAGGCAGGCATATCGAGAGGCTTTAAATCAGCCGGAGTCATTTCATCCCACCGAATGCGTCCAGCTAATAAATCTTCGCGAGTGTAGCCTAAACTGTTCAACAAAATATCATTGGCATCGGTAATCGCTCCATAAATATCGCAGGATGCAACGCCAATAATGTTGGAGTCTACCAGACGGCGAAATTTAGCCTCGCTAGATCTTAACTGCTGTAAACTCTCCTTCGTTCGTTGTTGGGCACTACGCAGCGCCCCAATCAGCATACTGATGAGAGTGCCTTCCAGGAGAAAAATCAACACTCTACCACTGCTGGCCAGCGTGGATGACAAGGAATAGGTAGGAACGATAAAAAAGTAGTTAGCCAGTAAGGCTGATAGAACTGTGGCGATTATGCCCCCCCATTGTCCCCTATACAGAGCGGCGATCGGTACAGCCCCGAAAAATAATAGAAATGGGGTTTGAGTCATGCCTAACCAAGGATTCAGCCCCAGCATCAGCAATAATGCAATCAGGACAATCCCAATGGCAATGATGCAATCTTGAGCCAGGAATTTCAGCTTGAGCATAGTTCGGTAGTAGCAGGTGCAATTAGAGCAGTAACTATAAGGCGAAGCAGGACAGGCGCATGAGGGACTGGAGGGGAACGCTGTGCGATCGACGATTTAGACTATAGGGAGTTAGGGGGCGTTAGAGAGTGTTGGTTCTAACAGCGTCGCGATTGTTCGGACTAAGGTTTCTGGCTCTACAGGTTTGGGAACATGTTGTTGAAATCCTGCCTTGAGCGCTTGCTGCTGGTCATATTCCCCCGCATAGGCGGTCAGCGCGATCGCGGGCACCAGTCCCCCTTGATCCGGCGATCGTTGGCGAATTTGGCGGGCTAACGTATAGCCATCGATTTCGGGCATGCCAATGTCGCTAATTAGGAGGTCAGGCGGTTGGCGATCGAACATCACTAGAGCTTCTGATGCCGAAGCCGCAACTCTCACCTGCAACCCCTGTTGTTCCAAGATGCACTGCATCAACTCCCGCATATCCTTGTCATCATCCACTACCAGCACCTGAAGTTGGTTGAAATCTAATCTGGATGGCAGGGTTGACGTTGGTGTCTCTGTTTTTACCACAGTAGGCATTAAGGGTAAGCGCACTGTAAAAGTCGCTCCCTGACCTTCCCCAGCACTATAGACATGCACACTGCCACCATGCAGTTCAGTCAGATGACGCACGATCGCCAACCCTAGCCCCAGTCCGCCAAACTTGCGGGTGATTTTACCATCCTCCTGCCGGAAGTAATCAAACACATACGGCAGAAAATTGGGACTGATTCCTTTGCCGGTATCGCTGATCACAATTTGGGCATAGGAAGGGGATGACGGTGAGGAAGCATTCCTATCTCCCCCATCTCCCCCATCTCCCCTATCTCCTGTCTCTTATACACATCT